>JBFWRO010000464.1:0-3250 GCA_050248865.1 Thermomicrobiales bacterium
GATCGGTCGCCACCGCTGAATTGCTCGGCTCGTGGACAATCGCGCGCTTTTCCGAACGCAGTCTGATGCGAGCCTCAGGGATTTGTACGTCTAGTGACGTGAGCCCGCTTGCCCGCATTTGCTGGGAAAGAAGCGCGACGAACTCAGCAATGCTTGCAAGATCGGTGGAGACTGGTGTGTCTGCATTGTGTTCGCTTGTCATCATGCACGCTCGATGTATTCGCCCGAGCGAGTGTCGATTCGCAGCCTGTCACCAATATTGATGAAGAGCGGCACGTTGACGACAAGTCCGGTTTCCATCGTTGCGGGCTTTGTCCCGCCAGATGCCGTATCGCCCTTCAAGCCCGGATCCGTCATTGTCACCTCCATCTCCACGGACGTCGGCAGCTCGAGATCGATGGGTTCACCTTCGTACGTGAGCAGATCGACGAACTCGTTTTCTCTCAAGTATTTCGTGGTGTCTCCCACCGCGTTGTCGTCGAGAACGAACTGATCGAATGTGTCTGTGTCCATGAAGTGGTGGAGACCGCTTTCGCTGTACAGATATTGCACGTGCTGGCGCTCGAGCCGTGCCGGCGTGAATCGCGCTCCTGCCTGAACCGAATGCTGTGTCGTCGATCCGGTGCGCAGATCTCGCAATGTCAATCGCACCTGCGCCGAACCGCGACCCTGTTTGTTGTGGGCGAAGTCGATGACTTTCACCAGCCGTCCCTCATAATCGAGAGTCAGCCCCTTGCGAACTCCTGCTGCGTCGATCATCAGTCTTCCACTCCAGATTCGCTTGAAATGACGGCCTTCCTCGCATGGGAAAGCATGCGGTAGCCACCTTCTTCGACCAAAACCACATCTTCGATGCGCACGCCGAATGCACCTGGGAAATACAATCCCGGCTCGATTGTAACCACATTGCCGGCTTCCAGTGGCAAGTCGGAGAACTTCGCCACCGAAGGACCATCGTGCACCGGAATCCCCAGCCCATGTCCCACCGAGTGAACAATGGCCTCCCCATAGCCCGCGTCTTCGAACACGTTGCGCGACGCCAGGTCCACCGTACTTGCCGGCACACCGGCCCGGATTTCGGCAAGAGCCGCCTGCTGAGAAGCGAGAACAAGTGAATACACTCGCGCTGCTTCATCATCAAGTTCACCGAGCCAGACCGTGCGAGTCAGATCGGCGCAATATCCGCTCATGCGCGCACCCATGTCGATGACGATCGGCACGCCGCCAATAAGGGGGGAATCGCCGGTGTTGTGGTGAGGACGCGCTCCGTGAGGTCCCACCGCGACCGCGGTCGAAAAGGCAGGACCGTCCGCGCCTCTGGCGCGGAATCGGTCCTCGATCATCTGAGCTACCTGTCGCTCCGTCATCCCTTCCGCCAGTTCATCCTCGACCGATTCGAACACCTGGTCGGTGATGTCGATGGCGCGCTGGATAAGAGCGACCTCGGCGGCGTCCTTCACCCATCGAATTCGGTCGAGTTCACCAGACATCGGCTCCAGCGCAAACCCTTTGCCATGCTCGCTGATTGCCCGCCATGACTGATACGAAAGCGATCCCGGCTCGAATCCAATCGTCTGCAATCCGAGACGATCGATCTCCTCTGCCACGAACGTCTCCCAGGGCCGGCTCCAGCCGGCGACGGAAAATCCCGTCGTTTCCGAAGCTGCCCATTCAGTATTGTTCGGACTTGTGTAGAGAATTGCATCGTCGGCGGAGATGAGCGCGATCCCAGCACTCTCGGTCAGTCCGTGATCCTCACCGCTGTAACCGGTGACATAAAAGCGGTTGTTCGGGTCACTGATGAGCAGGGCGTCCGCTCCGATCTGATCGCACAAGGCGCGGACACGACTGAGCCTCGCAGAAGTCGCCACTAGCTGCTCCGTTCCCTGGTCAGAAAATCGAGGGCAAAGTGATATCCGTCGGTGCCAAGGCCAACAATCTGTCCAATGGCAACTGGTGCGATGACGGAGTGGTGCCGAAACGTCTCCCGGGCGTGAACATTGGAGATGTGCACTTCGACGACCGGTGTCCCCACAGCGCTCAGGGCATCCCGAATGGCGTAGCTGTAGTGCGTGAATGCTCCCGGATTGATGATGATCCCGATCGCCCCCCGGCCTTCTTCGTGAATGAAGTCGATAATTTCCCCTTCATGATTCGACTGGAACGTCACGACCTCAACGGAAGGGGAGAGCGCCTCGCCACGGGTCCGCATTGACTGCTCGATCGAGGCGAGGGTCACCGATCCATAGTGCCGAGGTTCGCGCGTTCCCAGCATGTTCAGGTTCGGTCCGTTGATGAGCAGTACTCGCGTCGACATGAATCTCGCTCAACCGACTGGTGCGCCGGCATTCGCCACGCCTGAGACATACGCTTTGATTCGGTAGGACCCGTCACCATCCTCCGGCGTAAAGCGACCCGAAAAGATATAGATCGGGACCAAATACTGGGTGCCGCCAGGGAGGCCGGCGGTCGTGTACCCGATGTCGACCTGGCTGTACGATGCATCACCTCGCACAACCCCGTTTTCGTCGGCAATGCCCTCCGGGAGCTGAATATCGAGAAAGGACTGACCACTGGCGATTTCCTGCCAGGCCTCGACTGGATCGCGCAACTGATAGAGATCTGCGCGCTCGATCGATGGCCAGCGAATCGACGACTCCACGACGAATCCGCCTGGTCCCTCGGTGACCAGCACGCTCGGGTAGGCCGCAATCAGGCCAAGCGGTTCCAGCGGCAGAAACTGAACGACAACGCGCTGTGTCTCCTGCGATCGGGTAATCACCCGTCCGCCGTCAGCGCTGTTCGGGAGCAGTCCCGCGGTGCGAAGCCACTCTCGTGCGAAGGTAATCGCGTCCTCGTCGCTGGGAAGGTCTCCTTCCTCCGGAGATGCGGTCGTGAAGAACTGCACGAGGTCAGAAGAAACAAAAATCTCCCCAGTCTCGTCACCAATATCGAATGTTCCATTGCCACGATCGTTCACTTCGGCCGCGATCCCAAGATTGTTGGCAATCCGTTCCGCGCGAGCGGCAGACGCCTCGCGCCAGACCAGCTCGTACACGACAGCCTCCCGCGGGACCGCCGCCAAATCGACAGTCGTCGTCGAGTTCAGTTCGAACGTGAAGCCCTGCAAGTTGGACGTAGGCAGATCCGGTGGTGGAAGCTCAGAAGCCAGCTCGCTCTGGGATGCATCCGGCGCGTCCTCAGCCTCGGTTGTTCCATTCTGGGCCAGAACCGTCATCGAACCACTGCT
>JBFWRO010000465.1:0-3245 GCA_050248865.1 Thermomicrobiales bacterium
CGAGCGGCCATTGACTTGCCAGGTACAGGTGAGGCCGGGTTTGACAGCGAGGCGACCGAGTTGCTCGGGTGTGTAGTCCTCGACCTCATCGGGCACCGGCGGCCTGGGTCCGACCAGGGACATATCCCCGCGCAGGACGTTCCAGAACTGCGGCAGTTCGTCGAGACTGTATTTGCGAAGCCATTTGAGCTCAGGGACACCACGGGGATCGTTGGCGATCTTGAAGACCGGACCCTGGACCTCATTGAGATGGGCTACTTCGTTTTTCAGCAGATCGGCGTCCGGATTCATCGTCCGGAACTTGTAGCACGTAAACGTTTTGCCGCCTTTGCCGACGCGAGTCTGCGCGAAGACCGGGGGGCCGGGGGAACGGCGCTGAATGAGCGGAATGATCCCGATACTCAGGAGCCCTGTGATCACGAGGCCGACTGCGCCGAGGGCGAGATCGAGGCTGCGCTTGAAAACCTCGTACGAACGCGATCCCTCGATGGTGGGGATCGCGTCAGATCGTTGTGAGGTCGCCGCAGCTACCGACGCAACGACACGTGGTTCAGCCTGGATGGCGGAGGCGGTCTGCGGGGTGTCCGCCAACGCACCGGGGAGCGCTGTTTGCATGCATTCCCTCGTGTCTGACACGTATGTTTTGCGTGCCAGTGATTCACCAGATCATTTGCTGGCGGTAATTCTACGCATCAGAATGCGAACGTCAAGGTTGATTGCCAAAGGTATCATCTCATAGGTGTACGAACAGCGAAATCACTGGTTCCTTATCGAGCTCTCGCGTGCCCATCGCGCGGTTTGGTTCACGAATACACGCAGATTGCAACCGTTGCGTTCCTACGTCTGTTCGAGATCGGCGACCATCTGCGCGACCACTGCCGGGTCGGAGACGACATAGGACAGCGGAAGATCGAACAGCGGGTCGATGAGTGGCCCGTACACAACTTCGCCCGGAATTTGGGCCATCGTCAATCCTTCGACGGTGCAAATCTCCCGATAGCTCTCGGCCATGCTCACGAGCTCGCTCAGTTCCATGTCGGTGCGAATGTGATCCTGGAGTCCTGTAAGGAGTCGTGTCGCCTCTGTGAGCAGGTCACGTCCTTTCGCTGCCGCGATAAGGCCACGCATGATCTGCTGCTGCCGTTTGATTCGGCCGAAGTCTCCATCCGGGCCGCCGCGATACCGGGCATGGAGGAGCGCTGTTTCGCCATCGATGGTCTGAACGCCAGCAGGCACCGCGGGACTGGTGAGATCGGCCGGAACATCGATAGTGATACCACCGACGGTATCGACAAGACTGGCGAAACCGGTGAAATCGATCAACGCGTAGTGATCGACATCGATCCCCAGGTAGTTCTCGACAACAAGCTGCTCGTAGGGAATGCCGCCGAGCATCAAGGCGTGATTGATCTTGGTCATGCCATAACCCGGGAGCTCGACATACGAATCGCGGGGGATGGCGAGTCCTCGGCAGGATCCAGATTGCGGGTCGAGGCGGAGCACCATGAGCGCATCTGGCCGCACTCCAATGTCGATCGCCGAGCCGGGTCGCGCGTCGACCCCCATAATCAAAATCGTGACCGCCTCGGCATCCGGCTCGGACAGACCCGCCGCGATTGCGGCGCCTGATGCGGCGTCCCGAAGCTCGCCACCCTTGTCGGCGATGGAGCCAAAGATTCCGCCATCACTCTCTTCCTGCTCGATCGCCTCCACGCGAGCACCGTCTGTGGAATCGCCGGTCGCTCCTCCAGTGGACCCCGCCTGCTGCTGCTGATACTGAGCAATCGCGGCGACTGCAGGGGCGGTGTCGAAAGTCAGGCCTTCTGCAAGCTGCTGTTCGGCCAGAGCCTCGCCATCCAGAGGACTTTCTGACTGACCTGGAGCCGCTTCTGAAGAGGCAAGCGTGCCGCTCTGCGATCCTGCGGGAGTTGCGGTGGCACCCTCGTTGTCGAGTGGCGCATCGGCGGCAATGAGCACACTCGTTGTGGCCGTTGCGTTCGCGGCTGGCGCGGGAGCGTCGGGAGCGGGCAAGGTCTGCTGTGAGACGTCTTCCTGGGTTTCGTTCTCAACTGAAGGCGCCGGACCAGACGTGTCCTGGGGACTCTGGCCAGAGCCTGGGAGTGAATCTGGCGTCGGGAAGACGTCACGGACGGTGGCATCGCCAACATGCGGAGGCGGCGTGCTCACCGAATGCATTTTGTCCAGTGTCGACCCAGTCTCCGAAAGCGTTCGGCCTCCGATACCGCCGAGCAGTATCGCGATCGCGACAGTAAGCGGCGCGATGACAGAGAAAAGACGTCGTTTTCTGCGAGGTCGACTCCGTTTTCGGCGCGGCGAACTCACGCTGGGAATCTCGATCGGCGGCGTTTCGAGCGGTAAGTCATCGCTTGCAGGTTGCCAGCCCGTCCCACCAACCCGCCTTCTTTCCAATGTCGCGGCGTTGGGGGCGTCCCGGACGTCAGAGCCGGAGACGACCCTTCCGCAGCGAGAACAAAATCGATCACCCGCAAGAAGCGGACTCCAGCAGGCCGGACAGCGTTGATTCAAGGAATCCATGGGTATCGACACGCCTGATACACCTGCTCGAGTTGACGGGTAGGGAAACCAGGAACTCATTGCTACGCGAACAGATCGGCAGCCTGTGGCAAGTCTAGCGCATTTCAGATGGTGGTTATCAAGAGGAACTAATTCATCGACAGATTTCGTGATGCCGTGGGAGTACTTTCGGAATCTGTCCCAATGTGATGAAATGCCGCAATCGAGTGGTAAAGGCGCATGGATATGCGAGCAAGACGAGGTGATGAGGGGATGACATCGACAGCCCAGAAAGTTGGAGTGGCGATCTTTGGAGCTGGAAACGTGTCGAGTGGCCATCTGGATGCCTATCTGCACAACTCGCATTGCGAGGTCGTGGCAATCGGCAGCAGGACCAAAGAGGGGGCAGCAGCAAAAGCGAGGGAAGTCGGGCTCGATCCCAGCGCAATTGGAATCTATGACGACATCAACGATCTGCTTGCGGATTCCAATGTCGATGCATTATCAGTGACCACCCCGCATTCACGTCATGCCGCAGATGTGGTCGCAGCCGCGAAGGCAGGCAAACACGTACTCGTGGAAAAGCCCATAGCCGTCTCGCTCGAGGAACTGGAAGCGATGGACTCAGCAGTCGCTGAGTCGGGGGTACGATCGGTCTGTGGGTTCGTTCTGCGATTCAACCCGGCGACACTGGCGACGAAGGCGCTCAT
>JBFWRO010000466.1:0-3244 GCA_050248865.1 Thermomicrobiales bacterium
CTCGACCGGTGCCCGCATGTTGCCTGCAAGAACGAGGAGGAAGCCGGCCAGCGCGCTAGCTAACAGAGCGACCCGGCGGCTGACTGATGCACGGATGATGTTGAAAGCCGCGCCACCGGCGGCCACGACCGACATCGATGCGGTCGTGGCGAGCGCCAGGTTGAACGCCACCCAGGTCGGGACATCAGCCAGCCGGCCGATTGTTCCGTGAATGAGGTATCCGAGATAGTAGTAATTGATCGATTCGCCACTGTACCACGGGTCTGCCGGCGGCATCTCCGCTGTCACCGCCGACGAGGTAAGGAAGGCGATGTCCATGGGTTTTTCTGTCCAGATGATCTCGGGCGTGAATCCACGCAGCAGAACATACCCAAAGAACGCAACCATCGACGCCGCTTCCACCATGACCAGCGTTGACACCCAGTCACGATCGATCCAGCCCACGCGGAAAGCCAGAAACCAGCCCGCGACGGAGAGAAGGATCAGCGTGCAAACCAACAGGAACGAGGTGTAGGGAACCGGGGAGAGAGAGGTCAGCAGCCAGGCCGGCCAAAGGAACGCCAGCAGCGCGAGCGGACGCATCACCGTCGCGCCACGGTCGGCTAGACCGCCCAGTAGCCAACGGGCAAGAGGCGCAAGACCCCAGGTGACCGTGGCAAGCACCAGGTACCATCGGAAGCTCTCGATCAACCAGTCTTGCCCCACAGACCCCTCCGGCACATCATCATGCAAATCCTACACGGCGGCCGATGCCCTCGATTCGCACGCTATCGAGAGAGTCAACGCAAGACCATGGTCAACCTGTCAAGATTGGGGACACGAAGTGACGCGCAAAAGGGGAGACTCGACATATGACCCTCGAAGTCACAGATTTCGCCCGTTCATTCGTTCGCTGGTCGATTGACCCCGATTTCTCCGACACCCGTGTCCCCGGGCACATGCCGTGGGGAAATCACGTTCGCATTCTCGTCGACGCTCGCTGCACGATCACCAGCGAAAACGGGCAGACTTCCGAGCTCTATCTCATAGCGCCATGCCGGAAGGAGTGGATGTATCGCGACACCGAGCTGATCATGGGTCCGGGAGCTGAGTACCGAGCCATTTTCAGCGAAGACCGCCAGATCGATGTCGGAATGCAGAGCCGGATCGATGGCGATCGCCCGTTGCCGCTTTCCACGTCAGGATTTCGAGATCTCGCATTCGAGGCCGTCACACAGAAAGCGACCCTCCTGGCAACCGATGCCGACATCGTCGCCTCGTCGATGTCCGGGCGGCCCCTTGTCTGCAGGACGCGCATCGAATGCGATGGCCGTCTTGCGCTGCTCGAATATCCTGTTCGCACGATGAACTACCACCCGGAAAGGCGCCGTTTTCAGGTCGATACCGGTCCAATCATTTTCCCACTGCTCAGTGAATGGTTCGACCACCCTATCGATTGCTGCCGGCTTGCACACACTGTTTTCAATACCCTCGACTACGCGGAGTTCACTTGCCGGCCTTCGGGCACCGATGGCGCTGTGAACACTACCGACCTGGTGTTGCGGACATATCGTGACATCGTCCGCCAGACCTGCCATCACCAAATTTTCGCGTTCGCCTGATCCCGTTCCTTCCGAGGAAATTCGGGAGATGCGCATAGCGACTCTCGGTCAGAATGGTGGTCTCAGCCGGTTCGTCGAGAGATTATTTGATTTTTCTCTTGACTTCCGGCGGATTCCGTGAAAAGATGGTTTTCGCCCGGATAGCGGGACCAATCTTTGATGAGCTGTCGGCGACGGCAAACGATGGAAAGGAGGCACCGATGACGATGTATCTGCAGATTACGCTGAGCGCTGTCGGCGCCAGCCAGACCGCAAATCGCCGCCCCAGGGAGGGGTGCCCATCGCAGGTGTGACGCAGGCGCGCCACGCGGCAAAATCGATGGAAGATCCTCCCTGGCTCGGTGAACGATCCAGGGTTTTTTGCGCCTGTTTTTGATCTCACAGATGACCTGGCCAGTCGTCATATCACTACCGGAACCGTCGACGTCCCGGTTCCCACTGCAAGCGGAGTAATGGAGATATTGGTGGGAGGGAAACCGACTATGAAGATGCACTTCGATCCTGCGGCCATGGCCGCTTTCAAGACCACCGGGCGCCAGGTCACAGCTCCTCGGTGGATTTAGAAACATCGATCGATTGAGATCCGGCCGGGTTTGCCGGTAAGTCGGAAGAGGTTCATACAGTCATGGAACGCACAACACCCATAGCGCTAGAAGTCGCAATGATGACCCACGACGAAATTGTCCGAAACGCTGAGCGCCGGCGTTGGATCCGGGAGGTCTCGGACCACAATCAGGTTTCTCGAATCGCCGGGCTCCGCCGCACCGTCGGAAATGGTTTGATCATGCTTGGGGAACGGGTGCACATTGACGAATGTCGGCGTGCAGACGAAGAAGTCGCCAGTGAGCCGCTCTCTCTGACTATGGCCCGTTAGCGAAAGTTGTGATCCAGTGCCGGTTCGGATTAGCAGCAGGCCGACACTGGATCCAACAACGTACAGCCCAATGCGTGTCGAATGCGTGGGCGTCGCGTCTCAACACCGGGAAGCACCGGTTGCAAAATGGAACTGTCGAACTGACGGCATGTCTCTCGACTATTGGGTAATTGAGAAGACATCGCCACCAAAGGAGGAAGTAATGGAACTCGTCTATGGTATTGCCGGTGTTCTCAGTCTGGGATTCTTCGCGGCAGTGATGGGATTCGACGTTCGCGATATCTTCCGGGGTTCTCATGGAGCGTCCTGGATGGAAGATGATCCAAATTCGACGCTTGGTGTGATGCGAGAAGTCCTGGGCGAAAAGGGCGAGAAGTTCTCGCTGCCACAGGCGCAGAGCAACTGACACCCGTCTCATCGCTCCATTACCGCGTGGGTGATGCGTGTGGTGACAGCGAAGTGCAGCATGCACAATCGTATCGAAGGGCAATAAGCGGTTTCGAGCCCGTACATCATCTGGAGTAATGGAAACTTCGAGCGTTTTAGCGTCTGATTCGGTTCTCCATGAATCACTGAGTGCGGCAATCCGCGGCGCACCGAAGTGGCAAGCATCGCGCGGTGCGTGATGCATCGAAGTGGAAACTGAGGATGACTGAGCGACGTGGCCCCGCTAAGCGCATAGGGGGCCCGTCGTTCCCTTTAGAGCAAGGGCTGCGGACCCACGCCGGATACTGCAGGCCAGTAGATCCGGCACGATGTGGCAATTCCC
>JBFWRO010000467.1:0-3235 GCA_050248865.1 Thermomicrobiales bacterium
GGTTGTCTCGGCAGGAGATTTTGCCGCCGTTGGCAAGCTGGCCGATACACACACCGGAGATTCACTGTGTGACGAGGGAAGGTCGATTCTGCTTCCCCCTATCGAGTTTCCGCCTGCCTCCTACTCCGCAGCGGTCAATCCGAAGACCAAAGCCGATCTCGACAAACTGGGGCAGGCCTTGCATCGGATGGTGGAAGAGGATCCAACATTGCATATCGATCGTGATCCGGTCACCGGCGAAACGCTGCTTTCTGGGCTGGGAGAACCCCATATCCAAATCGCTCTGGATAGAATGACCCGCCGATACAACGTCAATGTCGATGTGGGGCTTCCGCGCGTTCAGTATCGTGAGACGATCTCGGCCAAGACCACGTCGGAATACAAGCACAAGAAGCAGACGGGCGGTGCTGGTCAGTACGGTCACGTGTTCCTGGACCTTGAGCCGCTTCCAGACGCTGATTTCGAGTTTGCCGACCGGGTCGTCGGTGGCGCCGTGCCAAAGAACTTTTTCCCGGCTGTCGAGAAAGGAGTGAGGGAAGCGCTGGATGCAGGCCCGCTGGCAGGATATCCCGTCGTCAACGTCAAAGTCACCCTTTTCGATGGCAGCTATCACGATGTTGATTCCAACGAAATGGCATTCAAGCTAGCTTCGAAGGAAGCGTTCAAAAAGGGAATCATGCAGGGACGCCCAACGCTCCTCGAACCGGTGCTAAACATCTCTATCACCGTGCCCGACGCCTATACTGGCGATGTGATGGGCGATTTGAACAGCAAGAGAGCGCATGTCAGCGGCATGAACCCTGGTGAGAATGGCACCACGACAATCGAGGCGACGGTTCCGGCGGCCGAGGTCCAGCGCTATGCAACCGACCTTCGCTCGATTACTCAGGGCCGGGGTGCTTTCTCGACGACTTTTTCACATTACCAGCCTGTGCCTCCAAACCTTGCCGAGCACATCATGGCTGAGGCGCGTGAGCGTGAAGCGGTTGCCCACTAGGTGAGTAGCACGCGGGCCGACACCTCTGGAAAAGCGAACGCTGCAGCTATTGACACGGATCAGGCGGAGGTCCCCTACATCGTGGTATTTGACGGAGGGTCTCTAGGTAATCCTGGAAGAGGTTACGGCAGTTATTTACTCATCAGCCCAACTGGCCGGAAGGTCCACGCTGCACTCGATTTCTCAGAAGATGGCAGCATTATCACCAACAATCAGGCTGAGTATCTGACGCTGATCGAAGCCTTCAGGCATCTTCATGCTCTCCTCGGCGAGCGTTCGTCGAATGTCTTCGTTCGCGTCGAAGGTGATAGTCAACTCGTCCTCAACCAGCTTAGTGGTCGCTGGAAAGTAAAAAACGAAAAGCTTCGAGAGCTCCAGGCCACGGCGACAGGGATGATGAAGGGGTTTCGAGAAGTAGAGCTCAAATGGCATCCCAGAGCGCGTTCGGTGCGAGTCCTGGGCCATTGATGTTCGGGAGTCCAGGCACATAGATTCGGCTTCAAGCGTCCCCTTGCTGTTCGATCGAGAGACAGGGTTGGAGTGAAGAATCAGCCGGACCATGGTCTGGAACCGCACAAAGGAGAACTGAGCGCTCAGCTAAATTGGCTACGAGCGGGTGTTCTGGGTGCCAATGACGGCATTGTCTCCACCGCAGGAATCGTCGTCGGGGTGGCCGGCGCAACGACCTCTCTCAACGCCATCGTGACGGCTGGTCTCGCCGGTCTGGTCGCTGGCTCGCTGTCCATGGCCGGCGGCGAGTACGTATCGGTGAGTACCCAGCGCGATACTGAACAGGCCGCGGTGGCGCGCGAACGCGTGGAGCTGGAAACATCGCCCGAGCAAGAAGAGGAAGAACTGGCCACCCTCTACCAGGCACGCGGGCTATCCAGAGAGTTGTCCCGGGCCGTCGCCCGCGAGCTCACTGATCACGACGCCCTGGGAGCACACTCCGAGCTCGAACTGCGCATCGATCCGGAAGCTCTGACCAGTCCGTGGCATGCCGCCGGCGCGTCGCTCCTGGCGTTTGCGGTGGGAGGAATCCTCCCATTCCTCGCCATCATGTACCCGCATGACACGCTGCGAGTGCTGGTCTGTTTCGCCAGTGTGATCGTGGGTTTGACTATCACAGGGTTTGTGAGTGCACGACTGGGAGGAGCCGCTCCCCGGCCCGCAATCCTCAGAAATGTGGCCGTCGGAGCATTGACCATGACTGTCACCTGGGTCGTTGGGAAGCTTTTTGGCGTCGCTACTTGACGTCGCAGGATTCAGTTACCTGCCGGCCAGTGCAGTTCGTCACCTCGCCGATGGCACATGCTATACTCAGGTCCCCTTCGGGGCGATTAGCTCAGCTGGTTAGAGCGCTACGTTGACATCGTAGAGGTCACTGGTTCGAGTCCAGTATCGCCCACCGAAGCGATGGCTCGCGGCGACGCGAGCCATTTTCTTTATGACTCGTCCGCGATTCCGGCATCCTTCCGAGATCGTACTCCTGCGTGGTATGGTTGCCCGGTAGGATCCGAACAGGCGCCGCTGCGGCGATATCGTTCTGAATGACATCGATGCCCCAACTCAACACATGGATCCGGAGGTTGATTCGGGCAGTTCCCATGTCAGGACTCCTTCTCCTGCTCTGGGTCTCGCCTGCCTTGAGCCAATCATCCGACCTCGACATCTCGTCGAAGCGATATATCGTCATCGACGCCAACACCGGAGAGATCATCGCTGAGCAGAATGCCGATGAACGCGTAGCAATCGCCAGCCTCACGAAAATTTTCACAACGGTAGAAGCGCTGGAGCGAGGGAATCTCGATCAGATTATCGTCACGGAAAGTGAAGACCTCTACGACTCCAGGTCTACAGTCATGGGCTTCGGCCCGGGGGAGTCATTCACCCTGCGTGATCTCCTCTATGGAATGATGTTGCCGTCTGGAAACGATGCGGCTCATGCCGTTGCCAGGGCACTTGGCACCACTGAGGGAGCAACCGCGCAGGAGGCCTACGATAACTTCATCCGTATGATGAATGAGCGGGCCACCAACATGGGCCTCGTCAATACCCATTTCACCAATCCGCACGGCTGGGGTGAAGACGGCCACTACTCTTCAGCGCGTGATGTGGCTACCTTCGTCATGTATGCGCTGCAGTTCCCGGAATTCGAACAAATTATCGGTGCAACCGCCTACACCACATCCAACGGTTCCTACACAGTCGTCACCACCAATCGTTTGCTCACCGACG
>JBFWRO010000468.1:0-3230 GCA_050248865.1 Thermomicrobiales bacterium
GCCGCGACTGACAACGAGCGGTATGAAGTGATCAGCGATCAAAACGGCGTCGCCTTTTTCAACGACTTCTACACCGCGGGGACATTGACGATCGCCGAGCAGATCCCGTCAGACGATTTCACGGCATACGAGATGCATTGCTCCACCTCCGAAGCGCAAACACCGCTCGTCGTCACGGACCGTGGGAACGGACGGGCAGCGGCGTCGTTCGAGCTTCCCCAGGCAATCATCGACGCCGGAACAGGCGTCTACTGCGATTGGTTTTACTTTCAGGGGCCTCCCAGCGTGGCCGCGGAAGCTCCGGCATTTGGTCTCGGTCTGACCACTGAGGAATGGGAGGAGATCTACGGGACCGGCGCCGAGAGCGGCATGGTCACCCTTTACGCCAATGGCCGCTACGTCGTCGGATTCACGAACGGGCACGTGACCTCTGTGACCCTGACCTGGGAGGCTGTGGAGGAGCAATCGATTGAGGAAGCATCGAGCGCGATCGCGGAGCTCCTGCCCCCGGACGCTGAGCGGACAGGAAATTATGATCTCCCCGCGGGACCAGACAACGATCCCGGCCTGCACATCGAACGCTTTGCCAGCACATTGCTGGCCACCCGATTGAGTGGGCAGCCACTGCTCTGGGATGGCAGCTTTCTGGTGATCTACCAACTCGCCGAAGGGGGCGAGCGGCCGCTCGTTACCGGCGTGGCGATCGTAGCGGGAAGGGGCTAAGGATCGTAGTCCACCGCGTGACTCACGGAATCACACCGGTGACGCGCCACGAACGCGTTCCGTTTCGCGGTGTGAGGCGGTAGTTCGACGTATTTCTGTATGCGACCTGTGAATCGGCCGAATACGCCAAAGTCACTATTCCCCTGACAGCTGTCTCGACATACGCTGTGAATACAGCCGGAACGAATCCGGTGTGAATGAGAGGAGAGAGGACGAGGAGGCGGGATTAGGCGAACGAAGTTGAATCGCACCGGAGCGATGTCCGGAAAAGATTTGGCGGATGCGCCAACGTTATTTGAGGTCGCCGGAATAGGTGTTCAGGCGGCCACAGTCGACCAGTATATGCATTCGGTACTTAATGGAAGGGTTACATCTAATGGCAACGCAATTTTCCGGCGTGACAACGCGCCGCGGTTTTCTCAAGTCGGTCGCTGGTGGAAGCGCCGCACTCGCCCTGCTCGGCCTCTCGGCATCCCTGCCAGGTTCGGCATCAGCACAGTCGAGTGACTCTGTAGCCGCGCTTGCCAGCGGGCATTTCCGGACCACCACGGCCCTGAATCTCCGATCCGCTGCCAGCCTGACCGCCTCGGTCATTCTCGTCATCCCGAATGGCGCGCTGGTCGCGGCCGCGGGGCCAGAGCAAAACGGCTTCGTCAAGGTGTCCTACGCCGGAAATATCGGCTGGGCGCACGGCGACTATCTGACAGTGTCGAATGGCGGCAGCAACGATGCTCCGGTGTACACCGGCAACGGATACACGACCGACGATGTCAACATGCGTACTGGTCCCGGCCTCAATCACGGGGTGATCCGGGTTCTTCCCGCCGGCACGACGGTGCAGCTGTTCGATATGTACGCCAGCAACTACCGCATGGTCGGATATGCCCAGCAACACGGGTGGGTCTCGATCGATTACATCAACCCCGGCGGCAGCGGGCAGCAACCCGGCTACCTGGTCGCCACAGCCAACCTGAATCTGCGATCCGGTCCGTCACTGTCGGCATCGGTGCTGAAGGTGATCCCTGGGGGAGCCCAGGTTGCGCGTGGCGACGAAGTCTCGAACGGTTTCCGTGCCGTGACCTATGCCGGAGTCTCCGGCTGGGCCAGCACGTCGTTCCTGAAATAAGGCGATCTCGTCCCTGATAGAGCGTTCATTTTTTTCCTCGCTAATCTGCTTGAAAGGAGTTGAGCATGATGGTTTCCCGAGAGCCTGCGTTTTCTCGTCGTTCGTTTCTCCGCACGGTCGCTGGCGGCGCACTCGGCATCGCAGCCACCGGCGTCATCGCGGGAGCGGCATCGCCACAGTCGGCGTCCGCTCAGGAGGTAATCGCCGCCGCCGTCGGGCCGTTCCGCACGACAGCCGCCCTGAATCTGCGCAAGCAGCCAAACACCTCGTCTCAGGTGCTGCTGGTCATCCCCTACCAGGCTGAGGTCACCGCCGTGGGGCCTGAGCAAAATGGCTTCGTTCAGGTGAGTTACAAGGGCGTAACCGGTTGGGCGCATGGTGACTACCTGACGGTCACGAGCGGTGGCGGCAATGACACGCCGGCCTACCTGGGCAAGGGGAAGACGACGGCTGGCGTGAACATGCGCTCCGGCGCAGGGTTGAACTATGGCGTGCTGAAAGTCATTCCGGCCGGCGCGACGATCGACCTCTACGATGACTTCCGGAACAACTACCGCCTGGTCTATTACGCAGGCGGGTTCGGATGGGTTTCCGCCGACTATGTCAGTGCCGGGACCTCCGGCGCGGGGCAGCTGACGACCACCGCCGCCCTCAATCTGCGGTCCCAACCAAGCCTCTCCGGGTCGGTCCTCAAGGTCATTCCCTATGGGGCTACCGTGAGCGCCACGAACGAGATTCAGAACGGCTTCCGCAAAGTCTCGTACGGCGGCACCGCTGGCTGGGCGAGCGTCGCCTTCCTCAAATAGCACACAGCGTTCATTTCTCTCTCCCACCACCCCGGTTGGTCACTCGACCGGGGTGGTTTTCTGCATGGAATGCCGGGCGCGGGAATGCATCGGTGCGCAATGCTCCCAGTTTCTTTTCGAGAAACCGACTGGTATTCTGGACTCATATTCCTGTCCCATCGTGTCTGCGTTCCAGGAGGTGTCTGGTGGCTTCAGCAACAGCTTCCCTGAGTTGGCATGATCTTTCCGCGAGTCTCAGCGGCCAGCTGATGATGCCCGGGGACCCTGGCTTCGAAGATGCCCGTCACGTCTGGAACGGCATGATCGACCTGCATCCGGCGGCGATTGCCATGTGCGCGTCGGTCGCCGATGTTCAGCACGCTGTCGACTTTGCGCGAAACGAAGGAATCGACCTGTCCATCCGCAGCGGTGGGCACAATGCGGCTGGTCTCAGCCTCGTCGAAGGGGGACTGGTGATCGACTTGTCACGCATGAAGGGCGTGACGGTCGATCCAAACGCGCGGATCGCCCGCGTTCAGGGTGGCGCAACCTGGGCCAGCGTCGACCAGGCGACAACCGAACACGGGCTGGCCACG
>JBFWRO010000469.1:0-3222 GCA_050248865.1 Thermomicrobiales bacterium
GTGTCCAGTATTACGTAGGTACCGGTGCGCAGCTCTGTCACCCCTTCGACGCTGGGCGTGTGCGGGGCGCACGGCGTGGATCCGACGCTGACGGTCTCCAGCGGCACCCCGATCCGCCGAATCGCCTCGGCAGTTTCGACAAGACGGCGCCCTGCTTCGAGCGAAACCTCGCGGATCGTTTCCGGCGGCTGGGCGCTGGCGTGACCCTCGTGCGTCATGATGCCGGTAAGATGCAAGCCAGAGAGCTTCGCCACAGCATTGGCCAGGTCGACAGCCTGCTCACCCCATAACACTCCGGCGCGATTGTGCCCGGTGTTGACTTCGATCAGGATCGGGAGGACGCGTCCCTGGCGGTGCATCGCTTCCGAAAGTGCTTGTGCGGCATCGATCGAATCGACGCAGACCTTCAGGTCGGCCTGTTCCAGGAGGGAGAGCAGCCGACGGATTTTCACGTCGCCAACGATTTGATAGCCAACGACGATATCGCGAATTCCTGAAGATGCAAAGACCTCCGCTTCGCCGAGCTTGGCGCACATGATACCGATGGCGCCGGCGTCGATCTGCCTTTTGGCAATCACTGTCGACTTATGCGTCTTGATGTGCGGCCGCAGCTTCACACCGAAACCGGCCGCCAGTGCCGCCATCTCGTCGATGTTCTGCTGCATGATCGATTCGTCCAGGATCAGGGATGGCGTATCGATGCCGTCGCTGGCGGTGATCACGCGTCGGTCGAGAGAGGTCACGGGTGCGAGCATGACGGCTCCTCCATGGCTTTGTAAGCGCCAAACATTCCTGGGAAAGATTATCGCAGTGACCGGAGCGAGGCCGCGCAGTCCGGTGGGCTAGTAATGGTGAAAACGTCCACGCTCGACTTCGATCCAGCGGCCGAGCTGGCTGGATCGCACCGCACCGTCCATAAGCTCCTGGACTTTCATGCCGTCGAGAAACGATGGGGAGGCAACTTCGCCGGTGCGGATCGAGCCAATCCAGACTTTCAACAGAAGTTCGGTCGGCCCTGCAAGGGGATGATCGGAGGTGGAGACCTCCTCAGTCAAATGCGGAGGCAGCTCTTTTTCTTCGAGAACGCCACCGCGTTTTGCGCCATAGAGCTTGCGATCCCCGGTCATCATCAGGAACCCGTCTGACCCGGAGAGGATGATCTGCTCTCCCGCTTCGAAGGCGGCGGTTGCGGAGTACGTCACGGTGGCCATCGCTCCAGAGGTGAACTTCAGGAGGACCGCGAAATTGTCGTCGGCACTGACCGATCCCATCTCATGAGAATCGGCGAAGCGCCGCTCCCTGATCATCGTGGACGTTGTCCCGGAGACCGCTTTGACATCGCCAAACCACCAGCGAAGCGCGTCGAGATAGTGGGAGCCGGCGGCCCGCAGCATGCCGCCGCCTTTCGCTTCATCCATGAGCCAGTCCCAGGCAACGCCATGCGGGTCGTTGAGCGTGGAACGATAGACGGTGACGGTGGCAGAGTGCGGTTCGCCGAGGTAGCCCATCTCGATCAATTGACGGGTATATGCCCGGGCTGGTTCGAATCGGAATTCGTGATTGACCATGGCGATGACGCCGGCCTGACCGGCGAGGCGGACGAGGTCGCGGGATTCGGCGAGACTTCTGGCGAGGGGCTTTTCGCAGAGCACATGTTTCCCGGCTTCGATGGCCGCAACGGCCATGGCGTGGTGCAGACTCGGCGGCGAGGCAATGACCACAGCATCGATATCGGGATCGCGGACAAATTCGCGGTAGTCTGTTGACGTCTTTCTTACGCCGTACTTGGCGGCGATCATCAGCGTACGCTCGGGCCGGCGCGAGCAGATTCCGGCAACCTCGACATACGGTATCTTCTGCAGGGCAGGCAAATGCACGCTGGCGCCAAATCCGGTGCCAATGACGCCGACGCGAATCGTGCGAGTCGGAATAGCGCCGACGCGAAGTGAAGAGGCAGAGTCCATCATTGCGCCAGAGATCCGTGGCAGGCCAATCAATCGCGACCTATCGACGTGCCTGCGAAAAAGACAGACTCAGGCGGCACGTCGACCTCTGCACCATCATAAACGAGGTGACTTGTGACGAGACTGTTTACCGGAACCGGAGATTCAGGGCAGACCGACCTTCTCGGCGACCGGGTTGCGAAAAGCGATCCGCGTATTGAGGCGCTGGGCGAACTGGACGAGGCGACGTCGGCGATTGGTCTGGCTCGATCGCTGATCACCCGTTCCGCGATAGGTTCCGTGCTGATCGACGTTCAGCGCGATCTCTACCGGATCATGGCTGAAGTCGCGTTTACCGACGAAATCCGACCGGCTCACTACACATTCAGCGCCGATCGCATCGAATGGCTGGAGGAGAGGATCAGCGAGATCGGCGAGTCGGTAGAGCTTGCTCCTGAGTTCGTTCTGCCCGGCGAAACGGCCCCGGGAGGCGCTGCCGACCTGGCACGAGCAGTCGTGCGACGCGCTGAACGACGAGCGGTCGCACTCAGCGAGGCGAGTTTACTGACGAATCAGTCGATCCTTCGGTATCTGAACAGGCTATCGTCGCTGTTGTTCATCGTTGCCCGGGCGGTCGAACAGGACGAAGGAACACGAGCGCCGCGGGCGAAAACCTGATCAGCGATTCGGCGCTACGACCTGACCGCTGGCGGTATCACTGCGGGATTCGACGCCCAGCTCGACTGATCCGTCCTCATTCACTTGCACGATCGCGGCACTGCCGACGATTCCCTGTTCGCCGATGGTGTGGCCACGAGCCGTAAGGGCTTCGAGCAGCTCGTCAGTGAAGCCTGGCTCCATCTGCAGAACCCCGAGGACCTCGAAAGGGTAGACAGTGGACGGAAACGACGTGCTGATGAACCGCGGTCGATCGACTGCGCGTTGGGCGGGCAATCCGAAATCGACCATGCTGACGAACTGCTGTAGCTGGGCCTGGGGCTGTGAGTCGGCGCCGGTGTTGCCTCCCGAAAGCCTTGGCCGGCCGTTCCGAAAGACCATGTAGGGACATGAGGTGTGCCGGACTTTGTACCCCGGCGTCATGTAATTCGGTTCCTGAGGATCGAGCGAGCAGAACGACATCCGGGCGTTCATGTGAATACCGGTATCGCCGGCGATCATGAACTGCGCTCCGATGCTCGTGGTCGCTCCAGCGTTATTCCCCTGTCCGTCGATGATATGGAAGGTCGACGTAGTGGAGGCACCGGGACGGGGCAGACCG
>JBFWRO010000470.1:0-3217 GCA_050248865.1 Thermomicrobiales bacterium
GCACGACCTGCCAGGGTCCGGTTGTGACCGGCACTCCGTTGGCGATATCGAAATTGTTGAAGGTCGTCCAGTCCTGCCCCTCGAAAATGTGCTTCGGCGCAATCGGGAAACCGATGTCGTACTTGTAGGTCATGAAATAGAAAAATCGTGGCGCCGGAATCTTGAAGGTCACCACCACGTTGTTGGCATCTTCGGCGACCGCTTCCTGGAGAAACACGGCGACATTCGTACCCCATTTGATTTGTGGCCCAAGTTCGGCGGCCGTGTTCAGCGTATAGGCCACGTCCTCAGCCGAGAACGGCGTGCCATCGCTCCACGTAACGCCTTCCCGGGTCTTGATCCTCAGTTCGGTGTAGTCCTCGTTGTATTCCCAGCTTTCGGCCAACCAGGGATGCCATTCATCCGCGAACGCGCTATAAAACGCCAGCGGTTCGAATAGCAATCCCAGGCCGTTCTGGTGACTCACCGAGGGCGCAGGCAAGAACGCGTTCCATTGTTCGACATCGACGTATCGACCGGCTTGTCCTGCCCATCGCAGAATCAGCGTCCGGTTTCGTGGGATATCTGCCAGGTCCTGCGCGACTACGCCCTTAACCCCCGACAATGATGGAACCGACGTAGCCAGAGCTGTACTGGCGGCGCCCGCCGCACCTGCTTTCACCAGCGTTCTTCGGGAAACCCTTGTACTTTGTGCCACTATGTACCTCCTGTTCCAACGCAAAACGCATCCCAGCAGGGAATTCCTCCCGGTTGCCGTTACACCCGCACCTTTGTCAGGTTGGCTCTCTGGCACTCTGTTGGCAACTCGATTGATGGGAGAATAGCACAATCGTCACATGCGGCTATAGTTATTCCGAACGAGACGCAAAGGCTGACCGACGGTCCATGCATGGACTCCAATCCGGTCAATGAATCAAGAATCAAAGTGGGCAGTGTCACGAACACGCGACCTGAGACAGGGGTACGAACGCACCAATGGAATCAAACCCTGCTCCTGGAAACTCGGGTAGAACCGTTCTCCAGGTCAATGATCTCTCAGTTGACTATCACACCGAAGCTGGACCAGTTAAGGCTGTTCAACATGTCTCGTTCGACCTCCGCACGGGAGAGCGTCTGGGCCTCGTCGGCGAATCAGGTAGCGGTAAGTCCACCATCGCTCTGGCACTGATGCGAATGATTCGGCCACCAGGCCGAATAGAGAGCGGCAGCATTCTGTTCGACGAGCTGGACCTGGTCGCATTGTCTGAAGAAGCAATGCGACAAGTGAGATTGGCCCGAGTAGCGCTCGTGGCCCAGGGAGCGATGAACTCCCTGAATCCAGTTAAACGAGTCCGCGATCAGCTCCGTTACTCCCTTCGGGATCATGGGACTGAGATGGGGAAGTCGGAACTCAAGGCATTTTCCGCTGAACTACTTCAGCGCGTTGGGCTGAAACCAACTGTTGCGGACATGTTCCCTCACGAGCTCAGCGGCGGCATGAAACAGCGAGTCTGTATTGCTATCGCCATTAGTCTCAATCCCCAAATCATCATCGCCGACGAACCGACAAGTGCACTCGATGTTGTGGTGCAGTGGCAAGTGATAGAAACCCTGCGCAAGGTCCAGGAGGAACTCGGAGCAGCGGTTATCCAGATCGGTCACGACATGGGACTGATGGCTCAGTCTGTCGAACGCCTTGGAGTTATGTATGCCGGAAAGCTTGTCGAATTAGCACCGGTCGGTGAGATCTTCAGCAATCCGCTCCATCCCTACACTCGCTTGCTCATCGAGAGCCTTCCTTCACTCGATCATAAGGAAGCGCTTCAGGGAATACCCGGACTTCCGCCTTCATTGCTCAACCGCGAATCAGGTGATTGCCCCTTTCAGCCGCGATGCCCGAGGGCGTTTGAACCATGCGCAACGGTCGAGCCGGTTTTCCAGGAAGTCTCTCCAGGGCATTGGGTTACGTGTCATCTGCATGACGACCGCTTCGCTCCCACCCCTGTATCGAAGCGCGACTAAACCTGGCATGTAGGCCATTGGCGTCGAACGGATCTAACACATTCAGATACCTGGACGATTGAGGAGGCACTATGACGGCGCTACTGGAAGCGCAAAATGTGAGCAAGGTTTTCGGTGGGGGCATCGTGCGCAAGAACCAGACAATCGCGCTGGAGCGCTTCTCGTTCGAGATCAGTGCCGAACAACCAAGCGTCACTGCGATCGTTGGCGAAAGTGGCAGTGGAAAAACGACCGCCGCTAGGATCCTCCTCGGTCTCATCGCGCCGACAACGGGCACGGTCCTTTACCAGGGTCGTGATTTGCAACAACTTTCTGGCACTGACCGGAGAGCCTTCTTAAGCGATGTGCAAACAGTATTTCAAGATCCGTTCGAAGTTTACAATCCGTTTTACAAGGTAGATCATGTTCTCGAGACACCCATCAGAAATTTCAAACTCGCAAGGTCGAAGCAAGAAGTGAAGGAGCTCATGCGCACAGCCCTCGAGACGGTTGGACTGCGCCCAGACGAAACACTCGGTCGATATCCTCACCAGCTTAGCGGCGGTCAACGTCAACGCATCATGGTGGCGCGGGCTTTGCTCTTGAAACCACGAATTATCATCGCTGACGAACCAGTTTCGATGGTCGATGCATCGTTGAGAGCGACTATTCTGGAAAGCCTGCTGAAGCTCAATCGAGAATTTGGAATCTCAATCGTCTACATTACTCATGACCTGACAACGGCCTTTCAGATCAGCCAGGACGTCATCGTTCTCTACCAAGGCTCTGTAGTTGAGGCTGGATCGGCCGACCTGGTCGTCCCGACACCGCAGCACCCCTATACACGACTCCTGGTCGGATCGATTCCGTTGCCGGACCCGAAGAAAAAATGGCTCGGGGAGCGCGTGTTGGGCGCTCCGTCTGAGGGTCTTCTTCCATCTGGCGACTCATACTGCCGCTTCTACGAACGCTGTCCCTACGCGATGCAGCAATGTATTGATGCCAAGCCTCCACTGTTCGTCACTGATCCAACCCGTGTCACTTCCTGCTATCTGTTTCAGGAGTCTCCGCAGATACCTCCAGAGGAGATAGTCGATGTGCTCGAACAGGCAAGAACACCCGGAAGCGCCCTGAATCACGCGGTAGTCGATAGCTGATCTGCGACCGGTCGAACTGTCAGGGCACTCCCAGCTTGGGAATCAGGCAGGGCTAAGCTGGCAGCGATTGCTCGGTGGCT
>JBFWRO010000471.1:0-3214 GCA_050248865.1 Thermomicrobiales bacterium
CTCCTACCAGGACGACCCAACTGGCCAGCTCCTGAACTCACAGTCGATCAGCGCCCGGGCGAAACGGCCCCCCCCCGGTCGCAGCGCATCGACGATTCCGACCACCGCCAGCAGCAGAATGAGGGCACCGGCGATGCTCGTCACCCAGCTACCCAAGAGCAGCAGGAAGACGCCGGCAAGGGCGAATCCCCCGGAGACGAGAAAAGTGAACCCGACCAATCGGCGTTTGCTCAGAGGGGGGACTTCGTTTTCCCATTCCTCCGTACCCTCCTCCAGCTGCTGCTGAAGGGGTTTTTCCAGTTCGAGGTGCTCCTCCAGCCGATACATGTCGCTCATCGTTGTCGTCCCCTCTTGGCGATCGATGCATGAAGCGCAGATGACCACGGTTGACCATGCATTCGCGCCTTCTGATAGTGAACTCCCTTGCTCGTGCAGAGATCGCCGCAATCGAAAATCCCCTGCTACAGAAGAGCATCAAATTGCGCTCGTCGGGTTGGACTGACAGCGTCTGACGAGGAAGAAGAGCGCTGCGTCGGCGGCTGGATTCTGGTCTGCCCCGCTCGGTCTCCGAAGTATTCATACAATGGCATTCGCCATCCGGTCTGGTTTCCGGTCATGGTGGGTGGGACATCAGTCACGAGTAGGCGGTGAATCCAGCGAATGTTTCCTTGCACAGAACCAGATCACTCGATGATCACCGAACAGCATGTGATCGGGGCGGGCCGATTGTGACCAGCATCACGCGGTTTGGCTTTTATCTCCGACCCTCTGCCGCCATGTGCGCGGCACAGGTGCGCATTCATACCCTCCTCTATCGCCAGTTCGGCCTCGAAGTCGCTGGCCGCTTCATGCCCCATTGCACGATTAAAGGGTTCTTTCGCAGCGAGGAGTCCGTCGCTGAGATCACGAACGCAGCGGCCGCAATAACCGTCGGCATGCCCGCCTTCCCCGTTTACTCGCAGGGAGTCACTGATTTCGGAGATCAAGCGATCGTAATCTCCATCAGGAATACACCCGACGGAAGGCGGAACGAATCGTTGCAGGAGCTCCACGAGCGTGCCCTCGAGGCGCTGCTCCCAGTCGTTTCGCCGGACTGTCCCCACTCCCCATCCGAGCGACTACGAGAGCAATATCACCCCCATCTCACGCTGGCGATGGCCGACATTCCCCCTTCCCGCTTCGCGGAGATCTCAGGCTTCTGCCGCGAACTGGAACCGCTGGGTCCGGCATCGTTCATCGCAGAGTGGCTCCACCTCTATGCCTTTGACAGCGAGGACTGGTCCGGAGAGTGGTGGCGTACATTCCGCTGGAACCTGATCGAAAGCTGGCGTCTCGGATCGTAACCGGTTCGCGAAATTCAGGAGGTGAATCAGTCGGGTATCGGCGTGTGGCCAATGGTCCAGCCACCATCGACCGCCAGATTCTGCCCGGTGATATACGACGACTCGTCGGACGCCAGAAAGAGCGCGGCTGCGGCGACTTCTTCAGGCCGGCCCATCCGGTCCAGCACGGTCATTTCCCGCCAGAACCGCATCATCTCCGCGTTTTCCTTGAGCGCCGTGATGTCCGGGCGCCCGGAGTCGATAATGCCAGGACTGATGGCATTGACCCGGATACCGTGCTTTCCGTAATCGATCGCCATCGATCGCGTCAGGCCAAAGAGCGCGCTTTTGCCCGTGACATACGCGGCGTGTCCCGCGACCCCCATCATCCCTTCCACAGAGGCGATGTGGATGATCGACCCGCCACCACTGCCGAGCATGATCTGTACCGCGTACTTGGAGCAATGGAACACGCCGTCCAGGGTCACGGCCAGAACCGAGCGCCACTCATCCTCGGGCATCGTCGCCACGTCGTGCGGCCCGCCCAGGTGAGCGGCCGAGTTGATCAGGATATCCAGTCCTCCGAATTCAGCGACGCAGGTGGTCACGGCAGCCTTGGCATCTTCGGGTTGTGAAGTGTCGCATCGCACGAAGATCCCCCCGGCTTCCTGCGCTGTTGCCCGACCTCCTTCGGCATTGATGTCCGCGACGAGCACGCGGGCCCCTTCCTGACCCAGGCGCAGGGCAATCGCCCGTCCAATCCCTGTGGCGCCTCCAGTCACGAGAGCGCGCTTGCCTTCTACACCCATGCCATCATCCTCCTGAGGCGGACGTTTCCTGCGTGGGCGCCGCACCCAGTTGCCGCAGCAGACTCAACTGATCCCAAACCTCCCAGCATTCGACAACCATGCCATCTTCGAATCGCAGGATATGGATTCCTTCGACGCTGACCTGCTTTCCGGTTGGGGGAACGCCGAGAAACGCACTGCGGTGCGTTCCCTGCAACGTCCAGCGGGTGGCGATGCGGTCCCCCTCCGCGATCATGTCCTCGATCGTGTAGTGAATATCGGGAAACGCAGCGTGCATCATGCGCACAGCCTGCTTGAACCCGTCCCGGCCCGGTCCCTGCCCCGGAAATCCCGCGTAATCGACTGAATGCTCCGCGAAGAGATCATCGCCGGCGTCAACATTGCCCTGGTTCAGCATCTCATCGAAGAAGCGTCGCTCGAGCGCCTTCAAGTCGTCTGGCATGATGTACTCCTTCACGTTAGTGCGTAGCGACATCCCCAATCCATGCCCATCGCAGCAAGACGCCAGCTCCTGCGGCTCGCCTATCCCTTTACCGCGCCGGCTGTCAACCCTTGCACGAGGTACTTCTGGAAGAAAATGAAGAGCACGGTGACAGGAATCGTGATCAGCACCGACGCCGCCATCACGTTTGGCCAATTCAGATAGAACTGCCCGACGAACGATTGAATGATCCCCGGCGGCAACGTTCGCATCTCCGGGTTGATCATCAAGGTCGAGGCGAAGAGGTACTCGTCCCAGGCAATCAGGAAGGTGTAGACGCCAGCTGCGACCAGACCGGGTGTGACCATCGGCAGCACGATGCGCGGGAGCACCGAAAATCTCGTGCAGCCGTCGATCATCGCCGCCTCTTCGATTTCGCGGGGTACGGTATCGAAGAATCCCTTGAGCATCCAGATCGAAAAGGGGACGGCAAATGTGGCGTTGGCCAGGATCAGCCCCTGGTACGTATTCAGGAGCCGAAGCTGGAGAAAAATGACGTAGAAGGAGATCAGCAACATCGCCTGCGGAAACATCTGCAGGGACAGAATCGAGAGCATCAACTTACTGCTTCCCCGGAAGGGATATCGGGAGAGCGCATAAGC
>JBFWRO010000472.1:0-3204 GCA_050248865.1 Thermomicrobiales bacterium
GATCATTCTCCGCCACCTGATCCCGAACATGCTCGGCACCACGTTGGTGATGGCGTCGTATTACGTCGCCGTGACCGTGATTGCGGAAGCGGGGCTGGCCTTTATCGGACTCGGTGCGCAACCGCCGACGCCAAGTCTCGGTCAGATGATTTCGGAGGGACGCAACTTCCTGTATGTAAACCCGTGGGTGGCGATCCTGCCCGGTACGACGATCGCGCTGATCGTACTCGGTCTGAATACCCTCGGCGACGGACTACGGGACATTTTCGACCCTCACCTGCGAAGGTGGTGAGATGACCCATTCTGCGGGCCAACGAATAATCTCTCTGGAGCCGGAAGCAAGTGCGTCCTCGGCGAGAGATGCTTTGACCTGGCTCCACATCACGTTTTGTTGCGTGGATGCGGGAGGCATCAGGTGACGGCGACGAGCAGCTCCCCAAACTCACCTCCAGCTGAGACTATCGGAACCCTGCTCGAGGTTCGCGATCTGGTGACCTCGATCAAAGGTCGCAAGCGCGACCTGCATGCCGTCGATCATGTCTCGTTCGATGTCCGCCGGGGAGAGATCTTCGGCGTCGTGGGGGAGAGCGGCTGCGGCAAGTCGATGACCGCGCTCTCGATTCTGCGGCTGATCCCGGTCAATGCCGCCTTCACCAACGGCAGCGTTCTCTTCGAAGGAACAGATCTGCCCCGTCTCAGCGATGGCGAGATGCGCAGAATCCGGGGCAATCGCATCTCGATGGTGTTCCAGGAACCAATGACCGCGCTCGACCCGTCGTTTACGATTGGGTCCCAGATCACCGAAGTGATCCACGCCCATTCCAATGTCTCGAAAGAAGAAGCCAATGGTCACGCGGTGGCGATGCTCGAGCGGCTGGGAATCAGCAACGCGGCGTCCCGTCTCGAAAGCTATCCTCATCAATTCTCTGGCGGTATGCGCCAGCGCGTCATGCTGGCGCTGGCGTTGGTGATGAATCCGCAGTTGCTGATTGCCGACGAACCGACGACCGCGCTCGACGTGACGATCCAAGCGCAAATTCTCGACCTGATCGCCGATCTGCGGCGCGAGATGGGCTTGAGTGTTCTGCTGATCACGCACAATCTTGGCGTCGTTCATCAAGTCGCGGACCGGGTTGCGGTGATGTACGCCGGAGAAATTGTCGAGGTTGGGCCAGTCGCCCAGATCTTCAGCGATCCGCAGCATCCTTACACGCAGGGGCTTCTGCGCAGTATGCCCTACCTGACCTCCCGGCAAGACCGGCTGTATGTGATACCGGGCCGGGTGCCGGAGCTGCGGGCCATGCCCACGGCCTGCCGGTTCGCTGCGCGCTGCCGAAACCGGATCGATATTTGTACCCAACGGCATCCCGACCTGAACGAAACCTCGCCGCGCCACGCGCTGCGATGTTTCAACCCGACGCCCTATGCAGACTGACACACTTCTCTCCGTCTCCAATCTCACCAAGCGTTTCCCGGTAGCCACTGATTTCTTTGGCAGGGCGACGGAGTTCATATCCGCGGTCGATCAGGTAAGCCTCGACATTCGCCGGGGGGAGACCCTTGCACTGGTCGGTGAATCGGGCTCCGGGAAATCGACGCTTGCCCGGCTGGTGCTCCGCCTGATCGAACCGACCTCCGGTTCAGTTCATTTCGATGGCCATGATGTGCTGGCTGCCGGAAAGAGCGAACTGAGAGACTTCCGCCGCAAGGCGCAGATCATTTTCCAGGATCCGTTCGAGTCGCTCGATCCGCGCATGAAGGGTGAGGCGATTGTCACGGAGGGGATGTCAGAGCTTCTGCGATCGAAAGGGGAACGCACGGCCCGCGTGGCCGAGCTCCTCGATCTCGTAAGTCTCCCCGCGGATGCGGCGCAGCGATTTCCCCATGAGTTCTCCGGTGGGCAAAGGCAGCGCCTGAGCATTGCCCGGGCACTGGCCGTTGATCCGGTTTTCATCATCGCCGATGAACCTGTGAGCGCGCTCGATGTTTCGATGCAAAGCCAGATCCTGAACCTGATGCGCGATCTGCAGGACCGTCTGGGACTGACCTATCTATTCATCAGTCACGACATGAGCGTCGTTCGACATATGGCTGATCGCGTCGCAGTGATGTATCTGGGGCAACTGGTGGAGATTGGTCCGGCGCAGCAGCTCTTTTCCACACCGATCCATCCTTACACGCAGACGCTCCTTTCGGCGGTGCCTCCCCTGATCGTTGGCGAAGAAGGAGCCATTCGGTTCATTGATTTCGCCGAGGCCCTCGCGGCGATCGGCGGGTGCGACGGTGCAGGACCCTCGTTGCGGCCGGTCAGCGGTCAACCAGAGCATCTGGTCGCCTGCTTCGACCGGGAGGGCTGGGACCTCATGAAGTTGAGGGCCCGATGAGTTTCTCCGCTCAGCCTGTCGAAATAACAATGGCCGATGGGGTCGTGTTGCGCGGTCAGCGTTGGGGTGAAGGTCCGGACTGGGTCATCTTGCTCCACGACGCGGGCGAAGATCGCGATCTCGACGACTGGCGACCGCTGCTGCCCGCGATCATGACCCCTGAACGCACGCTTTTGACGCTCGATCTGCCCGGACACGGCGCATCGGACGGTGATGCCGATGTCACCCGGCTGGAGGCTGATCTGGATTCCGTGCTCGAATGGGCGAAGGAGCAAGGTGCAACGTGGACCGCGCTGTCGGGGGCCGGCAGCACCGCGACCCGGATTTTGAAGAAGGCGGGAGCCCGCCCGATCGACGCGTTGGTTCTCCTGACGCCGGAGATCACCGTCGAGGAAGCAAAAGTGTTGCGGGGAAGAGGCGAGGCGAAGCTCTTCGCGGTCGGCAGCCGCGATGCGTCGGCGACATCCGCAGTGCGGCAGGCGCGCAATGCCTCGATTGGATGGGCGATGCTGGTTTCCTTGCCGACCGGGCAACAACGGACCGATTTGCTGAGGGGACCATACGCTGGCCAGTTGATCGAGAAAATCGTTGCGTTTCTGGCTGAACAATGCCACATCTCACGCACGCGGAACCTGAGACCGTCACCGCAGAGGTGATCGAGATGCCCGGAACGAGCGCCGGGCCACGGGAGAAAGGGCAGTTTCTGGTGATCAAACTACTCGGTACAGCCGCAAAACGAGGCGATTTCACAACGGAGGAATTCATTCGCTATTGGCTGGAAGTACATGCGCCCATTTCTCGAAAGGTGCCGGGTGTTCGC
>JBFWRO010000473.1:0-3197 GCA_050248865.1 Thermomicrobiales bacterium
TCGGAGGTAGCCGATCCTCCGGACCAGGCAACGCTCCTGGATCTCGACGCGAGGCCATTCTCCCCAATGAAAACAGAGTATTTCGATCTCAATGCCAGTCGGCGCCCGGCCAATGTGACTGACGAGCGATCAGTTCGGCTGGCGCTGGTCGCTGCACTGAGATCAACCGGTGGTGATGCGGCGGCCAGATCCACGCAGCTTGCGCTGTTTGACAATGCCGAGCTGCAGCAACGCTATCCCGAAGCCCAGTTGAGGGCGGCAATCATCCTGCTTTCGGCCGTTGAACCCTGGTCTGATCTTTCCAACGCACTCCTGCGGTCCCGTCCTGGTGATTCGCCGTGGACGGTGACGTTTGCCTCGCTGGCATTTCCTGTCAACGCACAGTTTGCGCTCAGCGACATTGGCAATCCAACTGTTCGAATTAATGAGTTTCTCATCGGAGAATCTCTGGAAGTCACTGCCAGCGCGCTCGTCGAAGGGATGCTTCTGGAGGGGGACCGGCAGACGCCGAACGGGGTTCTGGTGGCGGCGCTCCTGTCGACAGTGTCGTACGCACAATTTGTGGAGAACGATCCATCTATTGCGGAAGAAGCCACGTGGGGCACGATCAGTCGCAATCTCGATTTGCTGGCGCTGTTGAACTCGACCAGGTGGAGCGCGTCCGGCAATGTTTATGCAGAGACTGCGCTGGGTTTCCTGGCTCCGGCGAGCGGTGCGTCCGACGTGCTGCCTGGTTTACTGGCAGACTCGGCATCATTCCGTGACTGGATTCATGACTCCGCGCGAATCGCCGGGGTCGACAATGTCACGGCATCCTACCCATCCGAGCTGCTTCTGAGCGTCGCTGAATTCAGCGGGCTCTCGCTCCGCAATGGACCAGCCGGACCGATCATCGACCAAGCGACATTGCAGCAGCTGGACGCTTCCATCGAAACACTCCTGCCTCCGGAGACGCTGGGGACAATCCTGCTGACCTTACAGCTAGGAATTGCCTCCTGACAGGTTCCCGGCGATTTCCCAGACGGCCGTGCGACAATGTTGCATGCGATTCTGCGTCTCACCGGATCTGCAGTGATGCCAGCACAAATGCATTCCCGGACCGCGAGCCCATCAGCGTCGCGGATTGGGAAATCGTCCGGCCTGGCGGCGCTCAGACACCGTAACTACCGGCTTTTTTTCTCCGGTCAGCTGATTTCCGTGACCGGCACCTGGATGCAGACACTGGCCCAGTCCTGGCTCGTGCTATCGCTGACAAGCTCAGCATTCAAGCTCGGCCTGGTGAATGTGCTCCAGTTCGCGCCGGTGCTCGTGTTTGGTTTGGTGGCGGGGGTCATTGCCGACCGTCTTCCCCGTCAGAAGATTCTCATCTCGACACAGGCGCTCTCGTGTGTTCTGGCGGGAACGCTTGCCGTCCTGACATGGACTGACACAGTTCGGCTCTGGCAGATTTATGTCCTGGCGTTGACCCTTGGCACTGTCAACGCCTTTGACATGCCTTCTCGCCAGGCATTCGTCGGCGATATGGTGGGCACGGAGGAGCTTTCCAACGCGATCGCTCTCAACTCCTCGATGTTCAACATGGGTCGGCTGGTTGGTCCGGCCGTGGCGGGAGTCATCCTCGCCACCTGGGGTCCGGCTGCCTGCTTCGCCATCAACGCCGCCAGTTATGTGCCCGTCATCATCGGATTGTTTCTGATGCGGCTTCCGAAAAAGGAGCGCGTGATCGCCAGGGCCACGGGAATATCCCAGATTCGGGAGGGTGTTGGCTACGTCAGGGCCACACCGATTGTGGCGCTGACGATGGTGATGGTCGCCTTCGCCGGGATCTTCGGTTTGAACTTCAATGTCTGGATACCGCTGCTGGCGAAGATGGAGTTCGGAGGCGACGCCCGTTCATTTGGCCTGATGATGGCATTTCTCGGGCTGGGGTCACTGGTCGGATCGCTTATCCTCGCATTTCGGGTGAAAGCTCCCCGGCCACGACGCATGCTCGCCACGGCAGGTATTCTGGGGGGCGCGGAAATCGTGCTGGGGTTTTCGGCCAGGGCTGGAGTCGCGATTCCCCTGGCACTGATCCTCATCGTGATCATGGGGTTTTCGATGACCTCGACCATGGCAATGGCGAATACCATCGTTCAGTCGACAACTCCGGCCGAGCTTCGGGGCCGAGTGATGAGCATCTATATGACGCTCTTTGCCGGATCAGTGCCTTTCGGCGCTGCGCTCTCTGGATCGATGTCCGACGTCTTCAGCGCTCCCGCATCGATCATTCTGGGGGGAACGGTCACCCTGGCGATGGCCGCCATTCTGTTTACCAGCACTCGATTGGGGCAGCCTCCTGCCGTGGGGTCAGTCCTCCTGGAAAGATAGAGTTTTACGTTGCCGCTTGGTGGATTTGGTCTGATTAGTCTTTTCTACGCCTTTCTCGGTGTGAGATTCGCTGTCCAGTTCTGGCCCCAGCGCAAGGCTGTTTTCGACAGGCGGGTCACGGATCGTGATCGCACCCTGATTACCCAGGCGGCGTTTTTCTTCCTGCTCCCGTTTTCTGTCGCATTACATGAACTCGGTCATGCGGTGGCGATCTGGCTGTTCGGCGGCGAGGTCGTCGACTTCGGGTTCTACTTCTTTGCCGGATTCGTTTCGTATGACCCAACGGGGTTCAGTGACACGCAGCAAATGCTGATCGCATTCGCCGGGACACTTGTGAACATCCTGCTCATTGTCCTGGCGATGGGATTGATCATGCTGAAGAATCCACCACTGCCGGCGGCCTGGAACGAGTTCCTGCTCCAGTTCACCGCCATCTCCGGGCTGAACGCGCTGATCTTCTACCCCCTGCTCGATCTGGCGACCGGCATGAGCGGCGATTGGTCGCAGATGTATGACGGGGGTGTCCCATGGTTGACGGCGGTGATCATCACCGTGCAAATTGGTCTGCTCGCGCTGGGTATGCTTCTGGTGCGGAATCCCAAAACGCGGGCAAGGCTTGCCGAGCGTACCGCTGTCGCCAATCCTGAGGATCGTGGGTTCTTCAACTGGGGCGCTGGCGCCAGGACGAAGCAGGCAATACCGGCCGCTCAGCAACTCTCCGCCGACGAGCAACGAATGAACAGCGCCGCTGCCCGCGTCTCGTCTGGCTGGCCGGATCAGGTCGCTGGCAAGTTCAGTCGGACGGCGTCCGGCACCGCGTTGATTCT
>JBFWRO010000474.1:0-3193 GCA_050248865.1 Thermomicrobiales bacterium
GCCTGAACGCCCTGGCATCGGCGGTGTACGCACAGGGATGGCGCTACGGGCTCGATTTTCTCGGAGGGAGCTATCGGGCGGAAATTTTCGTGACCAGCGAAAACCGGGCCACCACTCGAATTCAGAAACCTGGCACGACTATGGAAGCCGCTCTCGCCCTGGCGCTGGCGGCGGCGTTCGCGCTTTCGGAGGCCCCGGGAGAGTGAGCTCCGCACCGGCAGTCATTCAGCAAGCTCTGGCTGGCCAGGGCGGGTCGAGGCGAGTCCGATTGCCGAGTTATCGAGTGGACACTGTTTCAAGGGAGAAAAACAGGTGATAGAACAGGTCGTTTCCGCGCCGGCGGACGTGGCAACCGAAGCGGCGCGGCGCCGAACCTTCGCGATCATCTCCCACCCGGATGCCGGAAAGACGACGTTAACGGAGAAGCTGCTGCTTTACGCGGGTGCGGTCGAGGTGGCCGGCGCTGTGCGAGGCCGGAAGAACAGCCGCCATGCGAGGGCAGACTGGCTCTCGATCGAACAGGAACGTGGCATTACGGTCACATCGACGGCATTGCAATTCGATTACGCTGGTTGCCGATTCAATCTCCTCGATACTCCGGGACATCAGGACTTCTCCGAGGATACCTATCGCACACTCATGGCTGCGGATGGCGCGGTCATGGTGATCGATGCCGCGCGAGGAATCCAGCAGCAGACGATGAAGTTGTTCGAGGTCTGCAAGCGGCGACGCATTCCTATCGTGACCTTCATCAACAAACTCGACCAACCCGCCCTCGATCCCCTGGCGCTTCTGGATGAGATCGAGCGCACGCTGGGGATCGATACAGTGCCAATGACCTGGCCGATTGGCGATGGGATCGAGTTTCAAGGTGTGTACGATCTTCCGGGCAAGCGGCTGCTGCGATTCGATCGAACCGAGGGAGGACGGCGCAGGGCGCCGGTGATCGAGAGCGATCTGCTGGGCACCCACATCGAAGAGGCAATCGATGCGAGGTCGCTGGCGCGGCTTCGCGACGAAGTCGCGCTCATCCAGGAAGTCAATGGGAACCTGGATTTTTCGCGGTTCCAGCATGGTGAGCAGACGCCTGTCTTCTTTGGCAGCGCACTCACAAATTTCGGCGTCGGTCTGTTTCTCGACGCGCTTGTGGAGTTGCTGCCTTCACCCGGACCCCGAGCGAGTGAGGAGCGGATCGTCGAACCCGACGAGGCGGCGTTTTCAGGGTTTATTTTCAAGATCCAGGCGAACATGGACGCGCAACATCGAGACCGAATGGCCTTTCTGCGGGTCTGCTCCGGACGCTTCGAGAAAGATATGGAGGTCCATCACTCACGGCTCGGAAGGCGGATCCGGTTGAGCCGGCCCCACCGTCTGTTTGCTCAGGAACGCACGACGGCCGAGGTTGCCTATGCGGGTGACATCGTGGGGCTGGTCAATCCGGGGACATTTGTGATCGGGGATAGTCTCAGCGCCGCCGACAGCGTTCGATTCGATCCCATTCCACGGTTTCCTCCCGAGATTTTCGGATTGCTGGAGAACAGGGACAGCAGCCGCTACAAGCAGTTTCACAAAGGTGTGATTCAGCTCGAGGAAGAGGGCGTGATGCAGGTGTTTTTCTCTGTCGACCGAGGCCGTCAGCCGATCCTGGCAGTCGTTGGAGATTTGCAGCTGGATGTCGCTGTGGCACGTCTCAACGCGGAATATGGCGCGGAATCGTCGATCCATCGATTGCAGTACACGATGGCACGGTGGATCGAGCGAACGGCGGAATCAAGCGCGAAGCTCGAATGGCCGAGTCGCGACAGTCTCCTTGTTGAAGATCTCGCCGGGAACCAGGTGGGGCTCTTTGCGTCGGCGTGGGGTTTACGCCTTACGGAAACTGAGAATCCCACGTACCGGTTCGAGGAGATGCCTGCGACACACCGCTCTTCCGTGTGACGTCGATGCGACGTCCGGCGGACCGTGACCGTTCATTTCCGACAGATGTAGTTGTGAAGGGACTTTTCACCTGACTACCTACCGAATCGAACTGCGCGATGACGATGGCGTCACCGTGATTGGATATACGAACGAGGTCGACGCGCGCCAGCGAGAGCTATCGAGCTTTGCCGCGAAGCTGGCGCAGCGTGGGAAGACTGGAACGCTGGCGCTGGTGGAGCCGGACACCGGGGAGGTCGTGGCGCAGCGCTATCTCGATGCGGAAACTGAGAAACAGGGGCAACCGGAGCGGGATTAAGCTGACGTAAGCCCCACGGGGTTTACCCCGAACACGAGCTTATCCGTGCGGGCGCACCATGCTCTCGGCTGGGGATGGGTACATGCTGCACTACCGGCTGGAGCGGGGGACGAGACTCGAACTCGCGACAACCTGCTTGGAAGGCAGGCACTCTACCAACTGAGTTACCCCCGCACTGTCACCCAACTGAACGGTCGGGGTGAAAGGACTCGAACCTTCGACCTCAGCGTCCCAAACGCCGCGCGCTACCGACTGCGCCACACCCCGGTTCGCCGAGCGGACCGACTTTGAAGTATACAGGAAGCTTGGGAGGCTGAGTCAAATTGCCGATGGCGCGTGTTCGACGCCGGATGGTCCCTTACCCTATGTGCTTTTCTGCTGACGTTTGCTATTGTGAGGGTGATCGCAGCGCGAACGCATTCTGGTTAGCGGGCGGCTTTCTGCCGCACGACAACGCGTCCCGGGTGCAATCCAGACAGGGAGGTCCCAATGGGTACGTGGCAGGTTCTCGAAGGCGACAACGGCCTGAGGATGGATGAGGTCCGCACTCGTGCGCCGGGAAGCGACAAGCTGACCTGGGCTGGTTTGTTTGGCACCTTTCTCGAACCGGTACGGGCGTACGTCCTCTACTTCCCCTCCCGCTTCGAATTACCGGTCGACGAAGTGGCGACCAAGGCGCTTTCCGCATTTGGCCGCAATACTCCCGCGTCGACGTCGGTCAATTTCTGGGATGGCACCGATCCGGAATTTGGGCGAGTCCTGGCGCTTTTCCGGGTGGAGTCCCCTCCCGTGCTGGTTTTCGCTGCCGGAGGCCAGTTGCAGGCTGTTGCACAAGGCGCACTGGATCCAGGCCAGTTGTGGGCGGCGGTTCTCACCGATCAGGGGGTGTTGAGCGATCAGGCCAGGCTGGCTCCGGCGGCAAATGCGCTGCACGAGCTGGTTGTCCGCAGCGATCCG
>JBFWRO010000475.1:0-3187 GCA_050248865.1 Thermomicrobiales bacterium
CTCGTCGAGGCAGAGGAGGCCGGCAGGCTTTCGGAAGGGGCGAATATCGTCTTCGTGGCGTTTGGCGGAGGGCTGGCCTGGGCGGCCAGTGTCGTTCGCTGGGGCATTGCGGGAGTGGCCCGGATGACTGAATCACGTGCCGAAGCGCAGTTCGCCTCCGCGCGATAACGATCAAGGGGGGCATGTGTGTCTGAAGCCAGCAAAGTAGCGATCATCACCGGCGGAACGCGAGGAATCGGACTGGCCATTGCTCGCCGGCTGGCAAGCGATGGCTTCGATCTCGTCCTCACCTATCGCGGTGATTCTGCAGTCGCCGACGAAGCCGCTCAGGAGCTGAGCACGTCTGGACGCAGGATTCTCGTCCTGGCCTCGGATGTCAGCGACAGCGACAGCGCAGGCGCATTGATCGAGCAGACGGTCAAAGAGTTTGGCAAGATCGATGCGCTCGTGAACAACGCGGGTATTACTCGAGATACGTTGATTATGCGCATGTCGGAAGATGATTGGGACACTGTTCTGTCGACGAATTTGAAGGGCGCTTTTCTCTGCTCGAAAGCGGCCATTCGCCCAATGCTCCGTCAACGAGCCGGGCGAATCGTCAATATGTCGTCGGTTGTCGGCCTGGTCGGAAATGCGGGGCAGGCCAACTATTCGGCAGCCAAGGCCGGGTTGATCGGACTGACAAAGTCCACAGCCAAAGAGGTCGGTTCGCGGGGCATCACCGTGAACGCGATCGCTCCGGGCTTCATCGAGACGCGCCTGACCGACGTGTTGAGCGATGAGCTCAAGGAGACATTGTTGAAGACAGTGCCGCTTGGACGTTTTGGAACACCAGACGATGTGTCCGGTGCGGTGGCCTTTCTGCTCTCGCCCGACGCCGCATATATCACCGGGCATGTCCTGACGATCGATGGCGGGCTATTCATGGCCTGACGCGCGCCAGACAGGCTGAGAGAGCAGAGTGGGATGACTGGGATTCGGAAGGTTCTGATAGCGAACCGCGGTGAGATCGCACTGCGTGTTCTTCGTGCCTGCCGTGACATGGGCATCGATGCTGTCGTGGCCTATAGCGAGGCCGATCGAGACTCGCTACCTGTGCGCATGGCGAGGGAGGCGGTGTGCATCGGTCCAGCAGCAGTCTCCAAGTCGTACACCAACGCTCCCGCGCTGATCAGCGCGGCTATGGTCACCGGGTGTGACGCCCTTCATCCCGGCTACGGCTTTCTCTCCGAGAATCCCTACCTGGCGGATATCTGCCAGCGGGTCGGCATCAAATTCATCGGTCCATCGGCCGACGTGATTTCGAAGATGGGCGACAAAGCGCAGGCCCGGCAACTCATGCGCTCGGCAGGGGTCCCCACCGTTCCGGGATCGGATGGCATCGTTCGCGATGTGACCGAGGCTCGCGAGGCCATCCGCAAAATCGGCTATCCGGTCCTGATCAAGGCTGTCGCAGGGGGCGGCGGTCGTGGCATGCGCATCGCTGGGAACGATGCCGAACTCGCCCGATTTCTGCCGGTTGCTCAGGGAGAAGCGGAGTCAGCCTTCGGCACTGGCGACGTCTACATCGAGCGATTTGTCGAGAAGCCACGCCATGTGGAAGTTCAAGTCCTCGCTGATGCGCATGGACACGTTTATGCCATCGGTGAGCGCGACTGCTCGCTGCAGAGGCGTCACCAGAAGATTGTCGAAGAAGCCCCCGCGCCGTTGCTCAACCGCAAAGTTCGAGACAATCTGCTTCGCGCCGCGGTAAAAGGCGCCAAAGCGGTCAATTATGAGAATGCCGGCACTCTCGAATTTCTGGTGGACGCGAATGGCTCGTTCTACTTTATGGAAATGAACACCCGCATTCAGGTCGAGCACCCCGTTACTGAACGCGTGAGCGGGCTCGATCTGGTCGAATGGCAGCTAATGATCGCTTCGGGCGCGCAGCTGAAACTCGAACGAAAAGACATCGAGCCGCGCGGTTTCTCGATCGAGTGCCGGGTCACGGCAGAGGATCCGGCACTCGATTTTCGGCCTGTTGCCGGGCGGGTCAATCAATTCGTGCCGCCTGGAGGACCCGGTGTCCGCGTCGACTCACATCTGTATCCTGGCTATGTCGTGCCGTCCGATTATGACTCGCTGCTGGCTAAGGTCATTACGTGGGGTCAGACGCGGGACCAAGCGATAAACCGGATGGACCGGGCGCTTGCGGAGTTCATCATTACAGGAATCCCGACATCCACGGCGTTCCTGAGGATGCTTGTAACGGACGAAAAATTCCGCAGAGGAGAAGTGCACACCGGATTTGTCGCGGAGTTCATGACGCGCAACGAAGCGCTGCTCAGCACGCTGCACGACCATACGCCCAACCACGTGTAGTGGGATACTAGAATACTGAAACGCCCGCCTGTACCGACGGGCGTTCATACATCACCCGAATAACCCATCCCGGTACACGAACATAAGCTCCGTTGCGCAGAGGGTCGAGTTCCACCGTGTCTGAAGAGAACAAGTCCCGGAAAGCCCCAAAATCGATCAATGGGGAAAGGCCGCGTCGCCAGCGAACCCCTCGTCACTCCGAGCGGCAGGAAGCGCGTGCGGCAGCGCTGCAGATACTTTTCGAGGCGGATCTGACTGAACACCGCTGGGAAGCGATTCTGGAGCGCGGCGACGTCGATGCCGACATGACGACTCCTGAGCTTGCCGACTACACGCGGCGGCTCGTGACCGGAGCGATGTCCAACAAGATCGACATCGACGCGTACATCAGAAAAGCGGCTCCGTCGTTCCCCCTCAAGCAAATCTCGGCGATCGATCGAAACATCCTGCGAATCGCGATTTACGAGCTTTCCTACGAACCAACGGTGCCCACGAAAGTGATCATCAACGAGGCAGTCGAGCTGGCCAAACGGTACGGCGGAGAGAACTCGTCGCGCTTCGTAAACGGTGTGGCGGGCACGATCGCCAGCGAAGTTCGATCCGATACTTCGACGCATGCGGACTAATTGCTCGCAAATTCCCCCATTTTCGTCGTTCCAGCTTTGTTCAACGCTTCGCCGCTCGTGTATCATGCGACCCGTCAGCGATGGTCGATTCGGGCTTGAACCGTCCTCCCGTTCGCAGGGACGGAACAACAGGATCGTGCGTACAATTGTTGGAACGGCATTGGTTGCGAACAGGGAATGAAACGAATCGCTTGAGG
>JBFWRO010000476.1:0-3172 GCA_050248865.1 Thermomicrobiales bacterium
AGATCACGAACAATGTGGTGCGGAGGTTTGCGCACGGTGGATAACAGGGAGTCGTTCTGGCAACAGGTTGAGCAGTCAGTCGAACGACTGACCGCCGACCCAGTTGCCTGGCAGGACTATCAGGAAGAGGTTCGATTCTTCGAGGGTGGCTCGATGGATGGCCTGGTAGACGAGGAGCCTTACTACAGCGAGTCTGAGTGGGAAGAAATCATTGACAAACGGTCTCGAACTAACAGCGGACAAGCTCCGGACTACTGAGGTTGACCTACGAGTTCGTCACGTAACATCGACCGCTTTCTAAAAGGGTCGCGGGTTAGTCAGCGACAACACTTCGCCGCGTGCAGACGATCGTAGCGATGTTCATCGATCGCTAGGCTGGCTCCTGCAACTCGCCTGGCGGCATCCGCGTTCAATAATGCATCAGCACGTTGCTCGGCAGACCCCCGGGCCGCCGGGCGGCGTATCATCGCTCTCTGCGCAGCAACTCAGTCCGTCGTTGCAGGGAGATTCCGTTCCGGTCGCGCATTCGCATCCCTCGTCCTTGCAGCCAGCGACGGGTGATGCCGTCGCGTCGACAGGGGGGCAGGTCGTTTCGGCGTTGACGCAGATCCCTGGACCGCCGAGGAGGGTTGTCGTCGGACAACAGGTGAGATCCACGGCGGGACAGGGGTTTTCTGTTCCGGATTGGCAACTAGCGCCCGCGCCGAACTTCGACCAGTCCAGCAGGCTGCCGGAAATCATGTCGACTGGTTCTGTGAGCAACGTGGTCATGTGCTCGGCGATCCACGCAGCCTCGGCGGCAGCGGCGGCATCGCTCGCCTCCGGGCCCAGAAATGAGGAGATCGTCGCCAGCGTACTCTCACCCAACTCGGCAATGCGGTAATCAAGAAAGCCAGGTTGCGTTTCCATCATCGCAATCAGCGGCTCGATACCGGCGACGACGTCATCAACCGTGGCGAGGACAATGTAGCTGCGCATCGACAACACCGGTTCACCCGAGACGGCGACCGGCGTCTGGGCCAGGGCGCGCCCGGAGGACATTGTTACGGTGGACGTGCCAGCGAACCCAACGCCCGCCAGGAGCGACCGGCGAGAAAGACGCGTGCCGATGGCCCGAGCGAGGCGATCGAATGTTTGCGGATTCATACACACCTTCCCGTCGAAGCGACATGACATCTCCCATCCTACTCCAGTCGCCGCTCCCAGACGCGCCGCAGCCACTTGAGTTCGCCTGACCCTGTGCGGTGGCATGGCCAGCTTGCACAGCGGGCTGTCGTTAGCGTATGCTTTTCGGCAACAGGGGGAGTAACCACTTGCTTCCGCACTGACCTTGGTCGTCACTTCGCGCATGGTGCGCCGGCCAGGTCGACGAGATTCGAACCTCTCGTCCGGTAAGACCCTGATCGATCCGTAGATCGGACCGGTTAGGGTTTTTTGCTGCCGGTCCGCAGAGAGGAAGCATCATGCTGGACGAAATTTTCGAGATATTCGAGCGCGACCGGAACAAGACGGCCCCTCGCAAGGGAGGTCTGCGCGGTCGGCTGCTTACCCTTCTCGATGGCGACGATCGTCAGAGCGCGCAGCCAGCCGCCTCTGGCGCCGATCGCCGCCGCCGCGAGAGTGATTGGCGCGGCGACAGGGACGACACGACGCCTGACTCCGATGACGACTACTACGGCGATCATCGGTCGAGCGGACGCCGCCGAAAGCGCGACGCCGACTTCTTCGACTTCGGTGACTGACGAATTCACGCGATCTCACCATTGATTCAATTTGCAATTGATACTTCCCGGTCTGGCAAATAACGGACCGGGAAGGCTCGTCACGTTTCCGGAGTAACGAACAATGTGGATGGACATCTTGCCCTGGGCGGGATTCCTCGCCTTCCTCGCTGCCATGCTCGCGCTGGATCTCGGTGTTTTCCACCGCAATGCCCATGTCGTCGAGCGGCGCGAAGCCCTGACCTGGAGCGCCATCTGGATCTCACTGGCGCTGGTCTTCAACGCCGGGGTCTATCTGACCATGGGGACGCAGGCCGGTATCGAATGGACGACCGGGTACCTCGTCGAGAAGTCTCTCAGCGTCGACAATATCTTCGTCATCCTGCTCATTTTCTCGACCTTCGCCGTGCCGGCCATTTACCAGCACCGGGTCCTGTTCTGGGGGATCATCGGCGCGCTGGTGATGCGCGGGATTCTGATCGCTTTCGCCGGCGTTCTCCTCGACCGCCTGCACTGGATGATCTATATCTTCGGCGCGTTTCTCATCTTCACCGGATACCGCTTCGTTCGCGGTGGCGATCACACGATCGACGTTGGGAACAATCGCATCGTCCGGTTCGCCACGCGATTCATGCCGGTGACCGAGGGCTACGAGGGCCAGAAGTTCTTCACCCGCCGCAACGGCATCCGCTACATGACACCGCTCTTCGTGGTGCTGATGCTGGTCGAGTTTACCGATCTGATTTTCGCTGTCGACTCGATTCCGGCGATCTATGCGATCACTGACGATCCTTTCATCGTCTTCACTTCGAATGCGTTCGCATTGCTCGGCCTGCGGTCGCTCTTCTTCGTCCTTTCCGGCTATCTGAGCGGCGTGAAATATCTCAAACCGGCTCTGGCGGGCATCATGGTGTTCGTCGGCGCCAAGATGGTGCTTCTGGATGTCGTCAAGGTTCCGCCGGTGATCAGTCTCGGCGTTATCGCTACCATTCTGACCATCGCGTTTGCCGCATCGTGGCACGTTCAGCGGCAGTCGCTCCCGATCGCTCATCAACCGAGCGTCGAGTCATCCATCGACTGAGGCCGGCCAGCACCGACCCCCTTTCCCCGGTGCGCCGGGGAAAGGGGGATGGGTGGCGCGGATCCGTCATAAAATGCCCGCGTTGCTATCCGATTCACCCCGGGGATTGCCAATGACCGCGACGCGCTTTCTTTTTCATGAACTCACGCGCGAGGAGATCGGTCGTCGCGCCCGGGATGGCGCCATTGCCGTTCTGCCAACCGGCGCTATCGAGCAACATGGTCCTCATTTGCCGGTCGGGACGGATACGTTCGCCGTCGAGCACATTGTTCGATTTGCGGCTGCGTCGATCGCCGATCGAGTACCGGTGCTGGTGACTCCTACGCTTCCCTTTGGCTGCTCCCCTCACCATCTGTCGTTCGGCGGCACG
>JBFWRO010000477.1:0-3163 GCA_050248865.1 Thermomicrobiales bacterium
AGGGCGTCCCGGAGCCCGTCGCCAAAGAGATTCAACGCCAGTACGGTCGCCACTATCGCCAGTCCCGGAAAGACGCTGAGCCACCACGCCTGCCTGATGAAATCACGTCCTTCATTGAGCGCCAGACCCCAGGTCGGTGTCGATGGGTTGACCCCCAGGCCGAGAAAGGTCAGGGTCGACTCGGTCAGAATTCCAAGACCAACGGCGAATGTGAATTGCACGGTGATCGGGGCGACCATGTTCGGCAGCACATGACGCACGATGACCCTGCGGTCGTTGGCGCCAATCGATCGGGCGGCGACTGTAAAGTCGAGTTCGCGGAGGGTCAGCACCTCGGCCCGAAGAATACGGGCAAAGTCGTCGACGAAGGCAACGGCAATTGCAATGACGACATTCCGAAATCCCGCGCCGAAAAAGGCCACCATCGCGACCGCCAGCACGATGACCGGAAAGGCCCACAGCATTTCGACGAAGCGCATAATGACCGAATCGACCCTGCCTCCATAAAATCCGGCGATCATCCCGAGAGCCCCACCCACCAGTAGCGCCAGCAGCGCCGCGAGCACGCCGACCGAAAACGAAACGCGCGTCCCAATCAGGATGCGCGTGAAGAGGTCGCGCCCGAATGAGTCGCTGCCCATCGGGTGCTCCCACGATGGCTCGACGAGCAATCCGAAATCCCGAGCGTCGGGATGATATGGAGCGATCCAGGGTCCAATGAGCGCCAGCACCGCAAATGCACCGATCAGCACGAGGCCGACCAGGGCCTTTCTTTCGCTTCGCAGCCGGGACCAGAACCGGCTGCCAGTGCGCCGGGCGGCAAGACTCGGCTCGAGCGCGAGCGCAGCGGACGACGCACGCGGCACCTCAGGCATATTTGATCCGCGGGTCGAGTGCGGTATAGAGAATGTCCACCACGAGGTTGGCAAGGACGAAGATCACGGCGATGAGAAGAACGATACCCTGCACCATAGGGTAGTCGCGATCAAAGATCGCACCAACGAGGATCCGTCCGATGCCCCGGATCGAGAAAACCGTCTCCACGGCGACGGTGCCGCTGAGCAACAAGGCGAGTTGAATGCCGACAACGGTCACAACCGGGATCATTGCATTTCGCAGAGCGTGGGCGAAGATAACCTTGCGCTCCAAAACGCCTTTGGCCCGTGCCGTCCTGATGTAATCGCTGCTCATCGTTTCCAGTAAGCCGGCCCGCACGAACCGCATGACAATGGCGCCATAGGATGCCCCTATGGCGATACCCGGCAGGATTAGCCGCTCGAACCACGCGCGGAATCCGTCCTCGCCGATTTCCGCATAGCCAATTGCCGGCAGCCATCCGAGGCGAACGGAAAAGATGAGGATCAGGAGTATTCCTAACCAGAAGCCCGGCATACTGACACCAACGAAGGCAATAACGCTGGCCAGATAATCGATCCAGGTATTCCGCTTGAGTGCGGCCAGAATGCCAGTAGGAATCGCGATAGCGAGGCCGAAGACGAACGCAAAAAGAGACAGGCTGAGCGTCTTGGGCAGTCCGGTGGAGATGGCCGCCGTCACGGTTTCGTTCGTGGCGATGGAGCTACCCAGGTCGCCACGGAAAATGTCGCCCATCCACGTTGCGTACTGGACAAGGAGAGGCTCATCGAGCCCCAGCTTGAGGCGCATCGCCTCGGCGGCCTCGGGGGTGTATTCAGGACCCAGCATCTGCACGACCGGATCGCCGGGGATAAACCTGATGACGAAGAATACGAGGGTCGCGCACCCCCAGATGAGGATCAGGGAGTGCACGAGGCGACGCAAAATATAGGCCGTCATGGTGACCGCTCGATCATCGTGATTCCCAGACGCCGGCGCCACGAACCTTCGCAGGGGAGACCGGGAGTCGCCAGTAACTCGCCGTCTCCCTCGATTGGCCGAACGGACCGTTCACGAGTCATACCGAACCAAGTCCGCGGAATTGATTAGCGGTCGAGCCATACCTTCTCGTAATAGCGCTGTTCCGGGATGCCAACGATCCCTTGCACATCGCTATGGTGAGCAAAGAGATCGAAGACGTGATAGACAAACGCCGCGGCCACATCCCGCTGCAGCACGCTCTGCAACTCCTGGAACAGCGCAGCGCGCTCGCTCTGATCGGCTGTCGCCCGGGTGGCTTCCAGCAATCCATCAGCCTCCGGACTGTTGTAGCCGTATGTATTCCATGGACCGGTCGAGTGAAAGATGTTCCAGTGGCCGTCGTCCGGATCGGCATCGACGACGCTTCCATGCAGGAACATATCGAAGTCGCCCGCTTGCCATCGTTCGTTGAAGGTCGCCGCCTGCTGAAAGTCGACCTGTGGATCGAGCCCGATTTCGGTCAGCATTGTGCGCAGCACCTCTGTGGGACGCTGGCCTATTTCCTCGGAAGAGATGATCACCGGTTGGGCGCCAACGATTCCAGCCTGCTCGGCGAGAGCCTTCGCCTCGTCCAGGTTGAAATCCTGGGGATTCTCCACCTGATCGGGCGAGAGATAGGCCCAAGCAAACGCTGGCGCTATGGCGCCAATCCCCGGAGTGGCGAGACCGAAAAAGGCCGTGTCAACAAAATCCTGGCGGTTGATCGCCTTTGACACGGCCATCCGGGCATCGAGATTGTCCCAGGGCGGTCGCGCGTAGTTCATGACCACGCCACGCCACATCGTGCTGGCCTGCTGCAACACCACCAGGTCAGTATTGGAGTTCAACTGCTCGAACGAGGTCGCGGGAACGGGGTCGATAACATCGAGATCCCCGGCCTCGATGCCACTCACCGCGCTCGAGGGCTCCGGTACGAGTTGAACCTGAATGCTGTCGAGGAACGGCCGACCGCCATGCCAACCCTCGAACGCGACCATTTCAAAGCCCTGACCGACTTCATAGCTTTCGGGCACGATCATGAACGGCCCTGACCCAACTGGAGTCATACCGAACTGCTCGTCACCAAGCTCTTCTATCGCTCGCTGGGAGATCGGAGTCAGCGCGCGACCGGGTCCTCTGGTGCAGGCAACAGCCAGAAATGGTGCGAATGGAGCTTCCTGGGTGTGGGTCACGGTTCGCTCGTCGGGTGTCTGGAAATCGACGACCGACCCCTGCTGGTTCGCGTGAGGGGAGGCGAATTCGGGAGTGGGTGTCCGCGCATTGGTAT
>JBFWRO010000478.1:0-3155 GCA_050248865.1 Thermomicrobiales bacterium
CGAAATCGTTGCAGAATCACCTACGGTGTTGCTGGACGGCGCGCACAACGTTCAAAAAGCAGCCTCGCTGGCTGAGGCGCTGGGTAATCTTCGACCGGCTGTCAACGGTCGAACGGTCCTCATTTTTGGTTCGCTGGAGAGCAAGCATCCCGATCAGATGCTGCGTCTGTTGACGCCACAGTTCGACCGGCTGATCCTGACGGCGCCGGTGGCATCAGGGAAAGTCGACGCACATCCGGCAAAGCTGGCTGACGAGCTCGCCGAAGAGGGGTATGCGGGCGAGATCACGGTCGAGACGGACCCGCAGGCCGCAATGTCCATGGCGCTTGGCGAGGCGAGACCGAACGATCTCATCGTGGTGACGGGTTCTCTCTACCTGATTGGGAACATCCGGGAGCGATGGTTTTCCACCAGGGCAATCGTGGAGCAACAGACACCGTGGCCGGAGGCCGGCATGCGCTAACGGTGCTGGCCTTCGCTGCTGCGGTACCAGAACACACCGATGATGGCTGCGACGGTGCCGCCAGCCATGAGGGCAATTGCCAAATCTCGGGCGTCCTGGTGGACGTCGTAGGTCGAGGTGGAGATGCCCAGGAAGGTGAAACCCACAGCCGCTGCTGTGACGCCTACCGAAACCAGCAATCTGGCAATCATCTGTGCTCCATCCCTGTCCTGACCATGCGGTCGCCTTCTTCCACTCTCTGTGCGAAAGACTACCGGAAAGCGGGCGGTTCGTCTATCCGGCGGTGTTCCGCGAACTCGACATCTCGTCGCGCGTGATCAGTCGGGCGCCGCGATTGAAAGTGAGGTAGGACCATGCCCACTGGAGCATGACCATTACCCGGTTGCGGAATCCGATCAGAAAATAGATGTGAATTCAGAGCCAGGCTATCCAGGCGATGAATCCACTCAGGTGGCGGCCATTGATGTCGGCGATTGCCTTGTTCCGCCCGACGGTGGCCATGTTGCCTTTATCCCGGTAGGTGAAAGGCTGCAGCGGCTGGGTGCCGATGGATCTGACGATATTGCCTGCGGCATGGCGCCCTTGCTGGATAGCGACCTGGGCCACGCCCGGCAGCAGTTGTCCGCTGGCATCGGCAAGAGCGGCAAGATCGCCGATGACGAAGACGTCGGGGCGCCCCGGGATGGTCAGATCGGGCTGGATTTGCACGCGGCCGGCACGATCGAGGGGAGCATCGAGCAACGCTCCCACTGGTGAGGCGCGGACTCCTGCAGCCCAGATGACGGTGGCGGCGGGAATGAACGTTCCATCCACGACCACTCCCTGATCGGTGATCTCGGTGACGGGAGCCCCGGTGCGGACCTGCACGCCGAGCGCGTTCAGATATTTGACGGCCTTGCGGGAGAGATTCTCGGGAAAGGTCTGCAGGATGCGGGGACCCGCCTCGAAGAGATAGATGTGCGCCCAGGTGGGATCGATGCGGTCGAAATCGCGAGCGAGTGTCTGTCGGGCGATTTCCCCGAGGGCTCCCGCCAATTCAGCTCCGGTGGGACCGCCGCCGACGACGGCGAAGGTGAGGAGCCGGTGACGGGCAGTTTCGTCCTGCTCCTGTTCGGCGAGCTCGAAAGCGGCAAGGATGCGGCTGCGGATGGCGACGGCATCGTCGAGGCATTTGAGACCGGGGGCGACGGCGGCCCATTCATCGTGCCCGAAGTAGGCATGGCTGGCGCCGGTGGCGACGATCAGAAAGTCGTAGGGGAGCGTGGATGCGCCGGCGCGGACTTCGCGGTTGTCGAGGTCGATCGAGGTGACCTCGGCCATGAGGACGAGGCGGACGTTGTCCTGACGGCGGAGGATCGAGCGCACAGGCTGGGCGATATCGGCGGGGGAGAGCGACGCTGTGGCGACCTGATAGAGCAGTGGCTGGAAGAGGTGGTGGTTCTGGCGGTCGACGATGGTGATGTCGACGGGAGCGTCTTTGAGGGCGCGGGCGGCGTTGATGCCGCCGAAGCCGGCTCCGATGATGACCACACGCGGCGTGTTGGGGTTCGAGGGCATCGGCGCTTCCTTCCTCGCGAGCTAGTGGATGATCTCAGTGGCGACTTCGCCGAGGACGCCCATCTCGACATTACGGTCGACGAAGCTGATCGCCTTGGCGAGCATCTCCTGGGCGTGGGCGTGGTTGTTGCTGACGCAAACGATGGCGATGGTGGCCAGACGGATATCGTCGAGATCGGAAATCTCCGCGACAGAGATGTTGAATGTATTGCGCAGGCGCTGGATGAGCGATTTGACGACGCGGCGCTTGTCCTTGAGGGACATCGTTCCTTTGAGGTGAAGGGTGATCTCGGCGACGCCGATGGCGGTGGACATCGTCAGTTGCCCGAGCGGGAGACGAGGAGGCGGACGCGCGGACCATCGACCGACCAGGACCACTGGAGCCCGTGGTCGGCGGCGAGGGCCGAGGGCACATGGAAGTAGGAATCGGCAAGGGAGCTCTCGAGCCGCAATTCGAGCCCGAGCTCACGTTTGGGGAAGCCGGTGATAGTGGCTTCGGCGACGTCCTCGCCGAGTCTGGCACTGAGGACGTCGGCGCCGAGGGCGCGGTAGTTGGTGAGCATGGCGTCGAGAAAATCGCCGGCGGAGAGCTCGAGCAGGGGATCCCATGAGCTGGCGAAGACGCGGCCGAGATAGTGAGCCCAGGCCTCGATGGGAACGTCCGATTCCTGGAGAAACGCCGCCGTGGCGAGAATCAGCGCCTGCCCATTGGCACGCGAGAGATCGAGGAGCTCCTCACAAGTGTCGTTTTCGTAGGTCGGTTTGTTTGGCAAGGTGTGACACCTCTCACCGCATTGCGGACAGTCGCTCGGAAGATTTTACGCTGTTCTCGCAGGGAATAAACGATTTGCTTCGAACGGATAGGGCCATTCGGGCCTGCGGTTGCGGCGGGATCGACCGCGGTTGACGAGTCTGCAATCTGCTTTTTGTTCGTTCTGGTTGCTGCCTTGTCACGGTTGGATAAGAAGCTGACCCGGGATATGGGCAGATTGTCTAGAAGACCGCAAGGTAGAGGGTGTAGGAGTCCATTTTCCGGCGGCCGGAAGCGCTACTTAGCAAGATCCACTCGATATCGAATGATCTGGCGCAGATTGGCTGCGAAGCCAACTCGATTGGCGGTGCTACCGTCTTCGGG
>JBFWRO010000479.1:0-3139 GCA_050248865.1 Thermomicrobiales bacterium
GCCGATCTGGCGGTTCGAAGTCGTGGCCGAGTACCCGCATGATCCCAACGCGTATACGCAGGGGCTCGTTTTTATCGGCGACGGCTTTTTCGAGGGAACTGGTCAATATGGCGACTCGGACTTGCGAGAGACCGCGCTCGAAACCGGAGAGGTGCTTCGTCAGCAGGACCTCACTGAGGACTATTTCGGCGAAGGCATCGCCCTGGTCGACGATCGTATATACCAGATAACCTGGCGAGAAGAAACGGCGTTCTTATATCAGAAAGACACCTTCGAGCCCATCGGCGAATTCTCCTATGCCGGTGAGGGGTGGGGTCTCACCTGGAGTGGCGAGCACCTCGTCATGTCCGACGGATCGAGCACGATTGTCTTTCGCGATCCTGAGTCCTTTGAGATCGTGCGGCAGATCGAGGTCCATGCCGGTGACCTGGCGATCGACAATCTCAACGAGCTCGAATGGATCGACAATGAGATCTGGGCCAACATCTATCAAACCGACTGGATCGCCCGCATCGATCCCGATTCAGGGAAGCTCACGAGCTGGGTCGACCTTCAGGGCCTGTTGCCGCTCCTGCCTGGGCAGGGTATGCCCGGCGTGCTCAATGGCATCGCCTGGGACGCCGAGGCGGACCGCCTGTTTGTGACGGGGAAGTACTGGCCAACGCTCTTTGAGATTCGCCTCGTCTGAGGCAGTCCCTGCCGCCGCAAAGCTTCATCCGCCGGGACCGTCCTGAATGGGACCACCACTTGGGCGCGCCAGGGCCGCTTCTATCAGTGGAGCCGGGATATCCAGCGCGATCGCCGTGGCGATGGCGGCCAATGCAGGATCGAGTTCCGCGCTCCCAAGTGCCTGAGTGAGGCGGTCGACCGACAGAACCTCTGACCGGCCGCTTGCTCCCATGACGACGATCTTTTCGCCGTCCACGGCAACCGTTTTCCGTGCTGCCTCACGGGACGCAGGCGTACCGAGCGTTGGTCTGCCCGTCGAATACACCACCGTCCGCTGCGACCACCGTTCCGGGACCGGCACCTGAAGGTCGGCGTTCAAAATGAGCGCTCCTGCGGCATCGAGCGTGTCGAGCACTGCCTGATGGAGACTCCGGGGCAGAGTGGAGACGCCATCCGCGTCATCGGATTCGAGGAAGACGGCAACGTCACAGTGCTCGAACGGCAACCCGCAGTGTTCGAACCCCGGCTGATCGATTTCGAGGACGGCGAACTGCGTCTCGGGGTGGCGCAAGACGGCCTGCACATGAGCGCCGCAGGCTGGCTCGAAGCCTGAAAGCCGCCGGCCAGCCACCGTCGTCTCCTGCGAACTTGCAAGTCCGACGACGACTCCCGTGCTGGTCGCCGTCGACGCGATCAGCTTTGCGGTGACTGCGGCCTGACTCGCCCCGCAAACCACCACGATGCGAGGCCGGCTGGGAGTGCCTGGAGGGAAGAGCATGTCCATGATCGCGTCAGCGATGTCCGGCCGGACATTCCGGTGCGGTGGAAGGTGAATACGGCCGCCAGGTGTGGCGTTCACCTCGAGAAACGCACCGCCGGTTTCCCAGAGGGGTTTGTCGATGTCGCTCGTGATCAGATCGAGTCCACACACGTCGATGCCGATTGCTTTCGCAGCAGTACGTGCCAGCCTGGCGGTTTCCGGATGGATGTCGCCCGTCCGGTCGACCGGCACCCCACCCTGACTGATGTTGGACACGAGCTTGACGGCGACATGCTGACCGGTTTCGGGCACGCTGTCCAAGGTGAGATTCTGGCTCTCGAGGGCATCGATGGTATTGCGGTCGATCGCGATCAAGGCAAGAAAGCTGTTGGCTCCCGGACCTCGCCACGGATGTGCGTTGGTGATAGCCACCAGCTGGCGGATCGTGTGCTGGCCGTCGCCCGTGACGAAGGCCGGCACGCGCTCGCAGACCGCCGCCACCTGATCGGCCACCACCAGTATGCGGAACTCCTTGCCGGGAATGTGTCGCTCGACGACGACCCGCGGAGTGCGCGAAAGACTGGCCGCATAGGCGTACGCGCGAGAAACACTGGCGGGACTTTGCAAATTCAAACTGACGCCGATGCCCTTTTCTCCGTCGATCGGTTTGACCACCACTGGATAGCCAATGGTGGTGGCGGCAGCCAGAGCGGCATCTTCGGAGCCGGCAGTGATTCCTACGGGAACTGGCACTCCCAGCTCGCGCAGGACGAGTTTGGTCAGTGATTTGTCTGAGGAGATGCTCGCCCCGAGGCGTGTGGTGCCGGACGTCGCCATGCTCCGGAATCGACGGCGGTAGGGTCCCAGCCCAAATTCGATCAGGCGCTTGCTCGGTCCAGGAATGCGCACAGGAATCTGCCGCTCCCTGGCAGTGCGAATCACGGCCTCGTCGGCGAACCGGCCAATCCGCCGCACGAGCAGAGCGCCGATGAAGGCGTCGAACTCCCGGCGCAGATCGAAGCCAGATTCTGCGCCGGACAGCACTGAATTGATGAGCCGGATCGTCAGGTCGAATGCGGCAAGTGCTACATCGGATTCGTGAAACTCGACAGCGACGTCGAAGATGGCCCTTTCAGCGACTTGCCGCGAAGCGCTTTCTGACACGGCCTCGCCGGCCGTTTGCTGCATCTCCAGAGCCAGTCCCTCGACGATCGTGCCGAAATCACGCCACATGCCTTCGGCGGAAGCCGGACGATCGCCGAGACCCTGGGCGAGGATGTCGCGCAAGCTGGCAGTGGCGTTCGGCGGCGCTTCCGATGCATCGATCCGGACGAGCACGACCGGACGCTGCGACCATCCGTTCGGGGCGTGGAAAACGGAGGTATGCAGAGCGCGAATCGTCATGCCCGTAAAGGCGAAGCCTGCCGATCTCCGGCGCTGCCGATGGCAGACCTCATCGCTTCGGCCGGGATCTGCAAGGCCAGCGCGCAGGCCGCTGATGCAAGGAGGACGCCCCTGCTGAACGTGTCCGTCTCGCATTCGACGAACAGGCGCTCGCCGGCGCGGTCCAGCGCCATCACGCCACCGTTTCGCGGGAACACCGCTCGTCCCCCGCCAGAAATCCAGGCCCGCAGGCGCGGACTTTCCGGGTCCCGGCTGAACAGGACTGAGTTCCCTGGCAGAGACGGCAACAGCGCTTCGAATTGCTCG
>JBFWRO010000480.1:0-3136 GCA_050248865.1 Thermomicrobiales bacterium
CTTTCAGCGGTCGTTGTGTCACGGTTACTCCCTTCCTCCCTTACGGCTCCAGCGCTATTCGCCGTTGTGCGCGTCGACAATGCTGATCACTTCTGCCAGGCTGTCGATCCCCGCTGTGGTGGCCGGATCCAGCCCGACGACCATGTGACGAAATCCGAGATCGCGGAATGCCTGAAATGACTCCGCGACCTCCGCCGGAGCTCCGCTGATCGCGTTTCCCCGCCGGCCTGTCGCTCCGGCAAAGGCGACATTGCTACCGACGGTTTTCACCAGCGTCGAAGGATCACGCCCGGCATTGTCGAGAATAGCGTCGACGGCTTCGATCTTCTCGACCGTCTCTCCGGCAGTCAGATGCCAGTTGGTGTTCCAGGCGTCTCCAAATCTGGCCATCAATCCGAGCATGCGTGGGCCATTCGTGCCGAAGAGAATCGGCGCTCCCCCTTCTGCAGCGCGTGGCCCTCGCGGTGAGTTCACCGCATCGACAGCCTGCCAGAACTCTCCCTGGTAATCGGCGCGACCTTCGCGCAATAGCGGAGAGATGATGCTGATCGCATCCTCGAAGCGCGACACCCGATGATCCCATGGGAACCCGAACATTTCGTATTCAGGCTCATGCCAGCCAGCGCCGACGCCGAGCAGGAATCGTCCTCCGCTAATGTCGTCGATCATCTCCGCCATCTTGGCAACGATCGCCGGGTTTCGCCATCCGAGACAGGAGACCATCGTCCCGATCGTGATCCTGGATGTCACAGCGGCAACCCCGGCCATCAGGGGATACGGTTCCCAGACGCCTCGTACCTCCCCTTCTTTCGGAGGGGTCTGCATGATCAGATGGTCCGCGAACCAGAGCGCGTCGAGGCCCAGCGACTCCGCGTGACGCGATACGTCAGCGATGTCCTGGAATGTCGGGGTGGGTCCGAAGGCGCTTCCTTCAGAAACTGGCATCATCACGCCGAATCCCATTTTCCGTCGGGATTCGGGCCATCTGCCAAGGGGGGCTGGGTTTGCAGAATGTGTCACTGATGATCCTTTCTCACGATCGGTATTCCGTGAGCAGGATCGTACACGAGGCGCGCTACTCGAGATCGAGGTTGCCGAGCCGCCAGGTTGAGAGAAGAATCGCCACGATCGAGACAACCACCGTGACGATGATCGAAGCGATCAGTCCCGCTGGACTCTCCAGTTCGGAACCAAATTCGATGACCTCCGCGTAGTTGGTCGATTCGAGCATTCGTACGAAAATGGATTCTGTGTAATGGCGTACCGAGATGATCCGCAGTCCCGGGAGGTACCGTCCCAGCACGCTCTCCCATACGAGCGCGTAAGCAATCCCGGCAAGAAGCGCGCGAGTCACAAGCAAGCTGACCAGTTGGAAAATTGCGGAGTACGCCACGATACCGGCAAAGGCCGAGGCAAATGCCGCCCACAGATACTTCAGATTCTCGCTTTCCGCCGAGGCCGAACGGAAGACGATCGCGTAAGCAATCGTCAGACCGGCAAGAATCAATGGTGTCGCCGTGACAATCGTCGCGCCGAATTTTTCGACCACAATTCGCAACCGGCGTATTGGCTTGAGCGTCAGATAGGGGAGCGTCTGGTCTTCGATTTCGTTGCCGAGCGCCCCAGTGGCCAGCACCAGAACGGCGACCGGCAGCAGCGTCGCCACGAACAGACCCCGATAGACCGCCTGTGAAAAGAACTCCTCTGGAATCGTCGAGTCGCTCGATACGAGAGCGAAGATTCCCGCCATCAGCACCGGGATCAGTGAAATGAGCGCTACGACACGAGTCGATTTTCCGCCAGCAAACTGGCGCATCGTCAGCATGAAGACGGGCAGCGGTGTCCAGAGGAACGTCAACATCCGACCGAAATTGCCTTCCTACCGCTGAACCAGATACGAGAAAACCGATTCGAGAGACTCATCCGAGGCTTCCACTTCCAGTAAACGGACATCGCTCGCTTGTGCAATACGTGGAACGATTCGGTAAAAAGCGGCCGCGTCTTTCGTTTCAGCGATGATCCGCCCGTCGTCGCCAATCGCGATCGAGCGAATCGTCGGCGCCCCCAAAAGCGCGGCGCCAAGCTTGCGGGGTTCCGACGCGCGCAGGCGAATGACATGCGGCCGGTTGTCGATCCGGTTGCGAATCGTGCGGTAGTTCCCAGCCGCGGCAAGTTTTCCGTTGATGATCACCAGGATGCTTTCAGCAAAACGCTCGACCTCCACCAGCACGTGGGACGAGACGAGAACGGTCTTGCCTTGCCGCCCAAAGTCCCGTATCAGCTCGATCATATGGGCTCGCTGGGCCGGATCGGTGCCGTTCAACGGTTCGTCCATCAGAATGACGTCGGGATCGTGAACGAGCGCGGCGGCGAGCTTGATTCGCTGCCGCATACCTTTTGAATATCCACCCAGTTTGCGGTCGCTGGCCGGCCCCATTTCAACGATATCAATGGCCCGCCGAGTCGCTTCGTCCGGATTGGCGAGTCCCTGCAATCTGGAGTTCATCCACACGAACTCCCAGCCTGTCAGGTAGGGATAGACATTGTCGATATCAGATACGAGCCCAAAGCCCCGGTAGGTATCGGTGTTCCCACGCGGCGGCAATCCTCGGACATCGATCCGGCCAGTGGACTGACCAATCAAGCCGCTAATCATTTTCAATGAGGTGGCTTTTCCCGAGCCGTTCGGACCAAGTAACGCTGTGACCCCCGGGCCGATAGCAAAGGACAAATCGGACACAGCGACGAGATCGCCGTACCACTTCGATACGTGCTCGAAGACGATCGTCGGCTCGTTCGAGAGAATCGCAGCCGGACTCGACTGCGTAGAGATCAATTGCGCGGGAGACTTGGCCCGTTTCTTAGTCAGAAGGGACATAGCGCCAGAACATCACCCCACAACACACGAGCACCACCAGCATCATCACCCCGCCATACACACCCGTCGCAAAACGAGTCACCTCGTTAGTCGATTCCACGACCTGGTCGAAAAGTGAATACGTGAAGTACTCGACGAGCCCAAGAGGGTTCGCGAGCAGCACATAGGCGGCGGCGTCGGCACTGATGCCGGACTCCGCCACTCCGTAGGAAATGAACGAAATCACCAGGAGAACAACGATGATTCCTGCCGCGGCGA
>JBFWRO010000481.1:0-3121 GCA_050248865.1 Thermomicrobiales bacterium
GAAGAAGATCGAAGTCGACATCATTGAGTGCGGTTGCCCCGCCGAAGCGTTTGGTCGCCGACCTGACTTCCAGGATCGGGCCGGAGGCGAGGGCTGGTTCCGGAAAGGAACCGGGCGCGGCATGGGCGTGATTCACATCGGCAATCATGTTTCAGCAATCACCATCGAGAAATTGATTCCGTGCCGGCCCGGTTCGTCGTGTCAACTCCTAGTACTGGAAGTTGTCGTGCAGCCAGATGTACCCGGCGGCGTTCTCGGCGAGGATCGGACCGCCGTCGGTGCGAATGAACTTCGGCAACCCGCCCTCGGCGTTGTCAGTGCCGGACGCGTTCAGGTATCCAGCCCAGATCGCGCCGCCATGGATGCGACCGCTCGGGTTGATAACCGAAGCGAGGAGCGTCCCGTCCAGAATTGCCTCGCACGCATTCTTCAAACCATCGACGCCGACCAGTTTGACCTGGTCCTGCATGTTGGCCTGCTGGACCACACTCGCAGCCCCCAGCGCCATGTCATCACTGTGGAAGTAGCCACCGACGACATCCGGATACCGCTGCAGAAGGTCCTGCCAGAGGGAAGCGGTGATGTCGGGCTGCCACTCGCCTGGAGTCTCGTCGACGACCTCGATATTTGGATACTTCGCCACGGCGTCATTGAATCCCTGGGCGCGCCCCTGGGCGCCGGTGTGACCGAGCTGGCCCTGGGTGTGAATGACCTGTCCTTCGTAGTTGATAGCCTTGAACAGCTCTTCTGCCACCGTCGTGCCCATGTAGATGTTGTCGGGCTCGAGGTAAGTCAGGAACGGGTACTCCATGTTCGCCGCCGGATCCTGGATCAGGCGAGTGTCCATGATGATCAGCGGGATGCCCGCTCCGGTGACCGCATCCGCACCGTCGAGGAGCGCGTCGGATGATTGCGGGTGGACCGCAACAAAATCCCAGTCCTCGTTGGCAATGGCCAGCAACGCATCGAGCTGATTCTCGGCGGCAAACTGTCCGTCGAATGATTCCACCTCGACGCCAAGCAGGCTGCCGATGAACGCCGCAGTCTCCATGCCATGAGAAACCCACGTGGACGATGCGCCAACCTCTACCGTCGCCGCGCGCATGGTTGTCGCGGGCAGGTCTTCCGGGAGGATGTGGAGATTTGCCAGTGCTTCCGCCGAGGTCACGCCGGGGCGGAGTCCTCCGGCCATTGCCAGCGCGCCGAGCACTGCTCCTCCACCAACGAACCCTCGCCTGCTGATCGTATCCAGAACTTTGCGATGCTCCTTGCGGGACATCTGCTGGAATCGTTCACGAACTTGCAGCATGATCGACTTCCTCCTGAACTGCGTAACCGATCAACCGGCGCGCCTGCGCCGGCGCCAGAGCCCGATGTCTATCCTGTCCAGCAGGACGCGGGCCAATGGCCAAAAATTGATCGCAACCTGCCCTGGTGAATGCGTGAGTCACGTGCAGCAACACTCCTCGGGTACTCCTGCATATGCGAAAGAGCCACGATTCAGCGCTGCCACGAGCGCACGTCCCGGTCAGGTTTACGATGATGGTCAACCTATCATATCCATGGGAAATTGGTCAACCGGTGGATTCATTTGGTGGCACTGGTATCGTTTCCCGATGATGGGGAATCGTGTGGCTCTCCAAATGCCCAGCCACTGGGAAAGGATGCAAAAGCAACGATGCTGGCAGAAAAGGTCGCAATCGTTACCGGAGCCGGATCAGGAATCGGCCAGGCCTGTGCGATCGCTTTGGCTCGCGAGGGCGCAATTGCTGTCGTCACCGAATTGCCCGATCGCCGTGATCGCGCCTCCGAGACCGTGAACATCATCGAGGGCGAAGGTGGTCGGGCGGCCGCGGTGGATCTCGACGTTGTGGATCTTTCGCAAATCGAGGCGTGTGTCGCGTCGGTGGTCGAACAGTTTGGCCGCGTCGATATTCTGGTCAATAACGCTGGGGTGAATATCCGGCGCAACGCGTTCGATGTCACCGAGCAGGACTGGGATGGCGTGCTCGACGTAAACCTGAAGGGTGTCTTCTTCATGGCTCAGGCCGTGGGACGTCAGATGCGCGACCAGTCGCCAAAAGGCGGGTCGATCATCAATATGTCCAGCATCATGGGGCTGGTTGGTTACTTTCAGCGAGCAGCGTACTGCTCCAGTAAGGCAGGAGTTGTCAACATGACCCGGGTGCTCGCCGTCGAATGGGCCGAGCACGCCATTCGGGTCAACGCGGTCTGCCCGACCTTCGTCGATACGCCGCTCACGCGACCAATGTTCGAAGCACAGCCGGAGTTCCTCGACGATATCCTCCACCGCACCCTGCTGGGCCGGCTTGCGACCCCGGAGGAAATCGCTGCGGCCGTCGTTTTTCTGGCCGGGCCGGGCGCTGCCATGATCCATGGTCACGCTTTGCCGGTGGATGGCGGCTGGACCGCGATGTAACGCTTCGATCCGGGTGAGCTACAAGGAGTAATCGTGTTTCGAACAATTCAACCGTTTTCACGCCGCGTCATGCTCGGCATGACCGCCGCCGCAGGCGTCGCATCGGCAACCGCTGCGGCCCGCGCGCAGAGCGAGGAGTCATTTGGGCTTTCGCTCCTGGCCGAAGGCTTCGATAAGCCTCTCTTTCTGGCGGACCCCGATGATGCGACGGGCCGCCTCTTCGTCGTCGAACAGACGGGCGCCATTCGCATCCTGCGCGACGATGAGATTGCGCCCGATCCGTGGCTCGACCTGAGCGACAGCGTGAGCGGATCGAGCGAGCAGGGGTTGCTGGGCCTCGCGTTGCATCCGGATTTCGTCAGCAATGGCACACTCTTCGTGCACTACACGGATCTCGATGGCAATACGGTCGTCGAACGGTATCAGCAGCGCATGGATGAACCGGATCTCGTCGACAGGGAGTCGGTGTTCACCATCCTGACGGTCGATCAACCGGCTCCGAATCACAATGGCGGCATGATGGCCTTTGGGCCAGATGGATACCTCTATATTGGACTGGGCGATGGCGGCAGTCAGGGCGACCCGGACGGAAACGGCCAGAACCTCGGTTCGCTCCTCGGCAAAATACTGCGGCTGGATGTCGATGCCGAGCCTGGTGATGCCGGGTATGTCGTGCCCGCC
>JBFWRO010000482.1:0-3119 GCA_050248865.1 Thermomicrobiales bacterium
GCGCTGGAGTGGAGACTGAAAATCCGGGATGGAGTCGCTTTCCAATCGGGTGAGCCACAGACCGCCGAGATCGTGGCGCAGAACTTCGACGTGTTCCGCGATCCGGAGCTGGGGCAGAATGCCATCTTCTGGGCAACCGTGACCGAGGTCACCGCCGAAGAGGGCAACATCGTTTCCGTGAAGACGTCTGCCCCGTTCGCGGCCTTCCCGGAGACGCTTGCCACCGAATATTCGATGCCCTACAACCCGGCGGTCCGCGAGGAACTGGGCGACCAGTTCGGTGCATCAGGCGCCGATGGCACTGGCCCCTTCACGCTGACGAATTTCGCCCCGGGCCAGGAAGCCCTCCTGACCAAGTGGGCCGAATATCATGGCTCGAATATCGAGTTTGTGCAGAACAAGGGCCCAGCCTACATCGATGAGCTCCGGTTCGTGCCAATTCTCGAAGCCGGCAACCGGGCAATCGAGATCGAGTCGGGCAATGTCGATGCCGTCACCAATCCGGGTGGACAGGATGTCGAGCGCCTGATGGCGAATCCCGATCTCGTGGTTGTGGAGTTCCCGCAGCCGGCGAACGTGATCCTCTCCCTGAACCACAAGGACACGAGTCTCGGATTCGATGATATTCGCGTCCGCCAGGCGATTTCCCATGCCATCGATCGCGAGGGCATCGCCCAGGCGGTCTACTTCGGGCATGCCACGCCTACCCAGGGGCCCATCGCTTCCAACTGGAAGTGGTACGAGCCGGGGGTCGAAGCGTTCAACGCCTACGATCCTGAGCTGTCGAAATCACTGCTCGACGAAGCGGGCTGGACCGAAGGTTCGGACGGCATCCGGGAGAAGGATGGCGTCAAGCTCGCCTGGACAAACGTCAATTTTGCCAATCAGCCGTTCAACCAGCCGATCATGGAGATCATCTCCGAAAATCTGCGGGAGATCGGCGCTGATATGTCCAACGACAACCTCGAGCTGGCGGCCTTCCAGGAAGCTCGCTCGGCGGAGCCCGCATCCTGGAGCCAGGAATGGCTTTGGTCCTCACCGCTCGACGTGTTGATTATCTTCGGACGCATCCTGCCAAATGCTGAATACAACGGCGTCACGCCCGAGCTCGAACAGGCGTTTGCCGACTGGCAGGCCGCAGCCTCCGAGGAAGAGTCGATCGACGCCGCTAGCCGCGCCCAGCTTGAATGGGCCGAGCAGCTCACCAAGATCCCGGTCGTCACCGCGAATGGCGTGTGGGTCAACCGAACGTCCGTTCATGGCTTTACGCCGAATCAGCACATGCTGTATCCGCTGTTCAACGATGTGTGGGTCGAGCAGTAGAAAGTAGTTGAACTCGCCCGGCAGTCAGGCTGGTGGCTGCCGGGCGTTCTCGTTACCCTGAGGGAAGCACGGTCGCATTCATCTATGGCCAGAACGATCGCCTATCGAAGTCTGTATGCCGTTCTGCTTCTGGTCGCAGCGTCGTTTCTTGTTTTCTATGGCATGCGGCTGGCGCCCGGTGATGTCGCCGACGTCATCGCCAGTCACCCCACCGGACAGCTCACGGTCGAACGAATTCGCGAAGATCTTGGGCTGAACAATCCTGTTCTCGTTCAGTATGTGCATTACATGCGCGATCTTCTCAGCGGGAACCTCGGGGTTTCGCTGATTACGGGCGAGCCGATATCTGACATCCTGCGCACGTCCACCGGATACACCCTCAAGCTGGCGGCGCTGGCGGCGCTGATGAGCATTGGACTGGCCATTCCACTCGGCATTCTTGCCGCCTCCCGGCGCAATTCGTTTTTCGATCAGGGCACCATGCTTCTGGCCGTCATCGGCATGGGCATTCCCAATTTCTTCCTGGCTGTGCTGCTGATACAGCTCTTCACCGTGCGTCTGGGCTGGTTGCCGGTCGCCGGATATGAGACTCCGAAACACATCATCATGCCCGCCATTGTGTTGGCGGCCGAAGCCCTGGCCATCAATCTGCGCGTCGTCCGCTCTTCCGCTCTGGAAGAGCTTGGCCGCGACTACGTTCGTACCTTGAAGGCCAAGGGCGTCACCAACTCTCGCATTCTCTGGGTGCATGTGTTGCGCAACTCCCTGCCGCCAGTCATCGCGCTGGCCGGGATCATGATGCGCACCTTGCTCGGCTATACCCTCATCGTCGAAACGATTTTTCGCTGGCCGGGACTCGGGTACCAGCTGGTCAACGCGGTGCTCAAGCGTGACTACACCGTCGCCCAGACGCTGGCGATTCTGCTCACCGCGGCCGTCATCCTGTTCAACGCCATCGCCGACCTGCTCCAGCAATGGGCTGATCCCCGCACGCGCCAGGGGGGTCACGGATGAGCGCGGCCGAACTGACCGTGATCGATCCGCAAACGCCGCTGGAGCCGGTTGTCACCACAGCCCCGGGCCGCACCTGGCATGACCGCCTGGCGCCATTTCTGGCCAACAGGCTTGCCATTATCGGGGCGGTCCTGACGCTGTTTTTCCTGATCGTCGCCTGCATCGGCGCGGCGATCATGTACGTCCCTGGCTGGGACGATCTTTACATCGATCAGCGACTGCGCGAAACGCTGCTCAGGCCGCTCTCATCCGGTTTTCCCCTCGGTACGGACCAGTTCGGTCGGGATATGATGTGGCGGCTTGCTGCCGGAACGGGCGTTTCGCTCTTCACGGGCGTGGCAGTGACCGTCATCTCGATGTTTTTCGGCATGATTCTGGGAGCCGTCGCCGGCTATGTCGGCGGTATTGTCGATCGCATCATCTCCGCGGTGATCGATCTGGTCTGGGGGTTCCCGGTCATTCTCGTCGCGGTGATTCTCGTCGGGATGCTCGAACCAGGGCTCACCGCGGTCATTCTGGCCATTAGTCTCGTCAACTGGGCGGGATTTGCCCGTATTGTGCGTGCACAGGTCATATCCCTGAAAGAACGGGCATTTGTCGAAGCGGCGCGGGCACTGGGGGTGCCTTCCTGGAAGATCATTCTCCGCCACCTGATCCCGAACATGCTCGGCACCACGTTGGTGATGGCGTCGTATTACATCGCCGTGACCGTTATTGCGGAAGCAGGGCTGGCCTTTATCGGACTCGGTGCGCAACCGCCGACGCCAAGTCTCGGTCAGATG
>JBFWRO010000483.1:0-3117 GCA_050248865.1 Thermomicrobiales bacterium
GTCGATGTAGTGTTCCAGCGAGCCGCTCTCATCTTCCGCCAAGCTGCCTGGCAGCTGAAGCAAACGGGCAGGATCGATGCCATCGTCGACCGACGAGCCCCTGTCTCGCTGAAAAGCTGTTTCAGAGAAGATCGACAAGACGCTCAGGGTTTCGTTTGGCCTTTGTGCCGTCGAGCGTACGACGCCTCCCCAGCATGGGCCGAGCGCATTGCCGGCAAATGAGCCGGCGACGATTCCAGAAGGGAGCGCTCCGCTCGTGCCCGGCGCGCCGGGGAGCCTCGCAACACCGATCAGATGCCGTCGTGAATGCTGCCAGTCGATTGCCGCCGTGAGTAAATCAGGTCCGGCTATGGTGAATAGTGCATCACCATTCAAAAAAGCGTTCCAGGCATCCGGCACATGCCACGTAGATTGATCCGCTGGCCCTGTCTTCACCAGTTGCGTGAAATCATTCAATGCGGCAACGTGTCGTGTGGAGGCAATTTGGGGTTCGAACGTGGCACGATCGAACCAGAATTCGCTTAGCTGCGAGGGTCCGGTGGCGTACGACGCTGCCATGCCCAGGAACGGCATCACCCCTGCACCGGCCGGGGCCAGATTCAGCGCAACGCCCTGGCCACCGCGGCCATTCCACCACTTGGCAATGCCCAGGAGTTCGTCCCATCCCTGTGGAACGCCAAGCGCCATCCCCGTCTCAGCGGCGAAGGAATTCGCGAAGTCGTCTGACTCCAGCACGTCTCGCTGGAAGTAGAGAAGCTGACAATCTCCGTCGATTGGCAACGCGACCTGCTCGCTCCCAAAGCGTCTGAGGCGGCGCACCGCGGGCAACTCACCTGAGAGGTCGACCTGACTGAGGCCATTGGAGGTACCGGCGATGAGCTGATCGAGCGGACGTATGATATCGTCGACGAGAAATCCCCCGATATTCCACATCGGAACGATTGCGCCCTGGATGGAGTGTGCGCCGGTTCGGGCATCCTCTCGCAGTGCGAAGTCGATCGATTCCGGTGGAGACGAATCGATCTCGAGGAGTGCGCCAGTCTTCTCCCGCATGTCGTCGGCCATCGAGCTGGCAAGTGAGAAAAAAGGAGTATCGGGGACGAGAATGCGCTGGACAAATTCCTGGGATCGAACCGGACGGCTGGCGGCAAGATGCGCTGTCGTTGCGATGCCACCGGTGAGAAATGCGCGCCGGGATGACGTCGTCCAGGTCATGTCGACGTTTCCTGTGCTCCGCGTCGACGACTTCGTCGTACACCGAGCGTGGCCCGGTCAAATGTCAGAACGGTTGATGAAACAGAGTGAGGCTGAAATCGCTCCACCATCAGAGCTCCCAGCCCGAGCAGCAGGTTCGAAACCGCTACACCCTGGTGCGGGGCATCGACGATCAGCACGACGATATGCTGTTGCCGGTTCGCGCACTCCTGAAACGGCTCGGAGAGTCCGCAGCGCGTGAGGCGAGACCGGAGCGACGCTCCCCTCTCCCGAATCAGGCGGGAATGGTGTCCATGGCCTTGCCGGTGGACCATGGACAGCACCTGGGCTGTTTGGTCCTCCCGGAATATCGCCGCCACACTGTCACGGACTGATTCGTCCAGCTCGATACCACCGCGTAGATACGATCCTGAGAATAGTGACCTACAGTCACCGAGTGATCTTACCGCGTGCGAGGGAATCGATCCAGACTGCGTTAGGTCAGGTCGAGCATCAGCGTAGCGAATGAGAAGTAGATCATCAGTCCAGTCGCATCGACAAGACTACTGATGAGTGGAGCAGAGACCACGGCGGGATCGACCTTTAGTCGCACCAGAACCAGCGGCAGGAGCGACCCGACTGACGCCGCCCACACGGCGATCACGAAAACTGCGCATCCTACGGTGACAGCGATATCGGTTGTGCTACTGCCGACCAGCAGTGCCCTGAAGAACATCAGACCTGCCATGACCAGACCGAGCATGACGCCGGTCCGTAACTCTTTCCAGAAGACAAGCGCCGCGTGTCGTGGACCGACTTCGCCAACACCAATTGCCCGGATCAGGGTGGTGACGGTTTGCGATCCGATGTTGCCGCCCGTGCCGATGAGGATCGGGATGAAGAAGCTGAGAACGGTAAATTGGGTCAGCAGGGAATCGTAGTGGCCAATCACCGAAACAGTGGCGAATTGCGCCATGAAAAGCAGAAACAACCAAACCACCCGCTTACGGAAGATGTGAATCGGAGAAGCGAGCAAATACGGCTCGGTTAGCGGAGCGGACCCACCGAGTCTCTCGATGTCCTCCGTGGCCTCGCGCTCGAGCACTTCCGCCACATCATCGACGGTAATGATGCCGAGTATGTGATTCTCATCGTCGACCACCGGAATAGCCAGCAGGTCGTTTTCCACGAGCGTTTTGGCCGCTTTCTCCTGGTCCGCAGCGGCATGGATAGTCACTGGCCGCGTGAACATCAGTTCGCCAACAGGGGTGTGCGGCCGGGTCAGCACCAACTTGTGGAGTGAGAGCACACCGAGCAGATTGTCGTCGCCGTCAGTGACGTATACGTAATTTATGGTTTCGGCCTCTTCAGAAACCTTGCGCAGGGCCGCAATGGCCTGATCGGCTCGCATCGTCGGAGAGATGGACACAAACGCAGGTGTCATGATGCCGCCGGCCGTGTCTGGTGGCCAGGCCAGCAATTCACGGATTTCATCGGCTTCATCCGGCTCCATGGCGACCAGGATGTCGCCACTGAGCCGGGCATCCAGCTCGCTGAAGATATCAGCGGCGTCGTCTGGATCGATCTCCTCCAGGAGATCCGCGGCGCGGTCAACCGGGAATTGCTCGAGTACATCCGCGGCCTGCTGGTCCTCGAGCCGGACCAGCAGATCAGCGAATCGATCGTTTCCAATCAGGCGGAAGAGTGCGTCGACCTCTTCGGTCGACAACATTTCGAAGAGCTGCTCGGCCTGATCGTCATCGATCTGCCAGACGAGCGCACGCGCCAGCTCTTCGTTGCTCTCCGTAAGAGCAGCATGAAGCTGATCAGCGTCACTTTCGAGTGGTGTGATCGTCGCCCCGCGTGTGGAGTCCATCGGCGGTACTCGTTATGGTCGGCGCGACAACTCCGCGGAGCGAGATT
>JBFWRO010000484.1:0-3115 GCA_050248865.1 Thermomicrobiales bacterium
CCGTGGATTGCTCACGGAGAAAGGCCTGAAGCACATCATCGAGTGCGTGGCCGCAATGAAAGAGGTCGTCGGAGACGACGTGGGCCTGGCGCTCGATTGCGGTCCGGGCTGGGCGGTTCCGGACGTGATCCGATTCGCTCGCGCCGTCGAGGAATTCAACTTGATGTGGATCGAGGACACCGTCGCCGGAGACTACACCCCTTGGAGCGCAGCGCATCTCTACCGCGAAATCACTCGTTCCACCACGACTCCCATTCATACCGGGGAACAGATCTACCTTCGTCAGAATTTTCGCGAGTTGATCGAGACGCGTGCGGTGAGCGTTGTCGGACCAGATCCCTGCGACGTCGGCGGAATTGCCGAGTTGAAGTGGATTGCCGAATATGCCGACCTTCACGGTGTCCTGATGGCTCCGCACGGAACAGGCAATGGCCTGATCGGATTGGCGGCTCTGGTGCACGTCTGCGCCACCTTGCCAGACAATTACATTGCCTTCGAATACACCACAGGGCGCCCGGACTGGTGGTACGAGATCGTCGAAGGCATCGCTGATCCTGTTGTTCGTGACGGCTTCATCGATGTTTGGGATCGTCCCGGTCTCGGCATCACCATCGATGCGGAGCGGGCGAGGCAATACCTTCCCGAGCAGGACCTCCAATTTTTCGACTGATCGAGGAGGCGCGCGTCCGCGAGCTGGCCGGTTTGCACCATTCGACAATGCGGTTAGGCGAAGTATCATTCGCTAAACGAAACCGTTCTGACAGATCGAGCCAGCCGGGCTGAACGTAGAAAGCACTGCGGCCATGACAGAAACGACGACACGTCCTCGAGAAATCGGCCGACCGAGAACATTTAGCGATGAAGCGATCTATGTCGCAACAGCCACGGTCCTCTCCCGAATGGGCAACGAGCATCTGACGCTCTCCCTCATTGCGGACGAGGTCGGGTGCAGTCCGCCTGCGCTTGTGCAACGGTTTGGCTCGAAACGAGCACTGCTGATGAAGTACGTCGCCTGGTCGACCGAACGCATTCGGGAGCGATTCGATGCCCTTGACGACAGCGAGGTCAGCCCGCTCCAGCGAATCAAGGAGATGGTCGGGCTTCCGCGATCGGCACGCCCATACGAGATTACCGACCCCGAAGGACTGCCGACCTCGGTATTCATGCACCTCGCGGCCTGGAACGACGAAGCGTTCAAGCCCCTGGTCGAAGAACGAACTGCCCTGATCGAATCGGAGCTGAAAAATCTGCTCGAACAGGCCACGATCGCTGGTGAAATTCGCGGCTGCGACGAACAGAGAATGGCCCGCACCCTGATGACGGCTTTCTCAGGCGCTGCACTGCAGGCCATCGCCGTCTCCCGGGAACCGATCGAAGACCGAATGACGCAGCTCGTGGATCACCTGCTCGAACCATATCTGGCGGCATAACCGGTCTTCGGCTGCCGGGCGGTCCTCGAAAAACGTTACTTCTTACCTGAGCGAGGCCCACGAACGACCGCGTTACTGTGGATTCAATGCCTCGAGTAGCGGAGCGCCGGCTCAACTCCCGCCAGCGTATTCGGCGCGGGCAGGAGATCACTGTGAGTGATGCCAGGATTTGCGCAGGCAGCGAGATCAGCGGCCAGTTTCGCGGGCGAGCCCGCCAGCGGCGTTAAGTCCCATGACATCCCGGCGTGCGGCCCAACTTCGACCATCACCGTCCTGGCACACGGCAATCTGGACGATTCCTCTCCAGCTTCCTGAAAACCAGTGCCTATTGCAGCCAGACCGAATACGGCTTCTCTAATCGATCGACCGGGTAGTCGAAGGCATGGCCGAATACCCAATACTCTGCCGCGGGCCGATCGGCACCGAGGACAAGCGGTTGGCCGGATAGTTCCTACGATGGTGGTGGCCATTGTGGAGAGCGGTGTCGGATTGCCAAATCCTGTATGAACGCCGATCGATCCAACATCGAACCCTTTTTCGCGTGTGGGTCGAGGAAACCGGGTTTTTGGCGCCCATGTAATCACCCTTACAGCAGAGATCTGTCTGCACATCGACACTGGCTAAGGGCAACCATCGCATCACGGACTGATCTTGTATAGCGCCCAGGCTGTTTGCCCAGAGGATCTCGAGCGGGCGAGTCGGTTGCGAAACGGCCGCTTCTGCCCTGAGGTGACCGTTTCCAGGTACGGGTCGAATCGAAGCAAAGGCGGCACTGTAGACTTCACGGAAAGCGCAATTCCCACAGTGAACGGTCGCAATGGTTATTGGAACATCAATGATGGATCGAGCGACCGGCGTCGACGTTGGTGGGTTTACTGCTCGAATGAGTGACACGACGTTTCATGTCGATCACGTTGCCTGAAGATTTGCGCAGGAGAGAACGCCAGCCGTGAACACGAGTGACTATAACTATGCAGTCTTTCCTCCCGAAGACGATGTGGAAGCGTTTGCCGGATTTGCCAGTCACCTTCCGGTTGGAGAAACGGCCCCGGATACCACGCTGACAACGCTGCCGGATCGACGGGAGATTCGACTTAGCGAGATCACCCGAAAGGGTCCAACGATTATCGAATTTGGCTCACTCACCTGACCTTACTGCGGGCTGGCGTGTCCAGCTCTCGACGAAATCGCGGAAGCATATGCAGACAGAGGAGTGCAGTCCGTTTTCGTATATGTGAGGGAGGCGCATCCAGGGGAATATTACGGGCACCATCAGAGTTTCGATGAAAAAATGGCGATGGCACAAGCGTTTCAGGAATTGTTCTCGGTGCAGCGGCCAATTCTGGTCGACGACCTGAGCGGAACGGCACACAATGCCTTCGGTCGCTTGCCAAACATGACCTACATCCTGGACAGGGGAAATCGCGTCGTCTTCCGGTCGGACTGGACTGACGCGCGCATCGTTCGAGCCGCCATCGAGTATTTGCTCGCTGGTCGAGAGGAGCGGCAGGACGGACGCCGGCTGGCGCCGTTCTATGCCGAGATCGAGGGTTCTCGATGGGTAAGCAACACGGCATTTACCGCCGGACTGGAACGAAACGGACCTCGTGCGGTGCGTGAATTTGCCGAAGCCCAGGCGCGAGGGGAGCGTGGAGTGCAGTTGGGCATGCTCAGGCGGAAGCAAA
>JBFWRO010000485.1:0-3113 GCA_050248865.1 Thermomicrobiales bacterium
CTCAAGCTTCCATAGATGTGCAAACATACAGGTATAGGGCATTATGCCCGAGGTTGCACTTCTTTCAAGATGGAAAACGCAAGAATTGTGCCGAGCGTCGTCGCCATGGATGTGAGTGCAACCCAAGCCTCTTCACGGCAATGATTTGCAGAGAACTGCTATCGATAAATGGCCCGGCGACTGTAGCGCATTGACGCAGCGGTTGGCTGCTGTTGGACACTGGTGTCGAGCAAAATCGCACACTCGGGATTCGAGGCCCGATGCACTCTGCCACGTTGCGGTTTCCCGCAATCTGCCTGGAACTACTCTTCCTCTTCGCTGTCGTCAGCGATCATGCGGCGGTTCAGGAGATCGACCATCTGTCGTAGTCGGCCCACGTCGCGTCGATTGAATTTCAGCGAGAGTCGGGGGAGATGGGCCAGGTGGTTGTCGTCCTTCTCAAGAGGGTGGCAGGGGCATTTTTCGATTCGGCCCCCTTCCAGAATGTCTGAGAACGAGTCGTTGAGTTCCTCGACGAACTGATCCGAAGGCTCTTTGTGCAGCCGCAGATAGAGCTTGTCGCGGACGAAGCGCATGCTGTTGTAGACGGCGTAAAAGTCGATGATCTCGTTGAACGCCTCCTTGACGCTGCTTACCACCTTGAACAGCGACATATCGGCGGGAGAGATCAGGCCCTCGGCCAGCAACTTGTCATGAATGTATGTCTTCCAGCTTTGCCAGTAGTCCTGGCCGGGTGGGTCGACGCAGACGATAGGCATCAGATCCCGTTTGCCGGTCTGCACCAGCGTGAGTGTTTCAAAGCCTTCGTCTTGCGTCCCGAAACCGCCCGCGAAGAGCGCGATCGCGTGAACCTCCTTCACAAACAGGAGTTTCCGCGTGAAGAAGTACTTGAAGTGGACGAGTTTCTCGTCCTTATCGATGACGGGGTTCGCTTCCTGCTCGAAGGGAAGCATGATATTCAGCCCCATTGACATCGCCCGGCCGGCCCCGACATGGGCGGCTTCCATGATCCCTCCCCCCGCGCCGGTGACAACGTACCATCCCGCGTTCGCCATCCGTCGCCCGAAGTCGACAGCCTGCTGATAGCAGACATGATCAGGCTGCAGCCGGGCCGACCCGAAGACCGTCACCTTGCGTTGCCGGCGGTAGGGCGTGAAGACCTTAAACGCGTAGCGCAGTTCCTTAAGTGCTCGCGAAACGACTTTCAGGTCGCCGACCGCGGCATTGTCGGAAGCAAGCTTGTCGGCAGTCTCCTTGATTTCCTGAATGAGCTGCTCGGCGAGCGATGTCTCGACGGCATGTTCCGTCGGCAGGGGATGCTCCTCGGAGACGTCGGGGCGAATCCTTCGCTTGCGGACCATTTCGAACTCCTTTCAATGCGGGCGCGCTCGGCACACATTCTGATCGCAGCGCACCCGTGTCCGACGCTGATACTCCAAGTTCGGACCGACGACGCTATGCGCCGATCGCGGAGAGTGCGTCGGCGCGATTGTCATAGATCGCCCAGACCATGTCGAGGCCGGTGATCTGCAACAGCTCCTGGGCCGGGCCGGTCAGGGAGCAGAGCACCATTTCGCCCCCTTTCGACTTCACCAGCTTCTGGCACCGCAAGAGGAGGGCCAGAAAGACCGAGCCGAAGTAGGTCACCTGCTCGAGGTCGAACACGACGAGCGGCACTTCCTGTCCGCGAATCGGCTCCAACACCACCTGAGCCGCCTGATCGATATAAACCCAGTCGACCGCTTCGATGGTTCCCGAGGGAGCGACCACGAGGGCGTCTCCGTGCCAGCTCAGTTGCAGCAGGTCGCCGTCATCAACAGGTTGCGTCATGGTAGATGGCCGTTTAACAAGTGGGAAAGAGTTGCGAGCGACGTTCTAAGCCGACATCAGTTGGGGTTGGGGTCAGGGTTGCCGGGGGCTGCGATCCCCTGGGGCACGTTCGCCGGATCCTGGAGCCAACCGTCGATTCCGTTGATCATGGGGTCTGAAATCCGCGGATTCTCGTTCGAGAGGACTTCTTGAAACATCGGCAGCAGAATCTGGTAGGCGCTTTCGACCCTGGCTCGATAGGGGCCGAGACCATTGCGTTGTATCTGATTGTTCCAGCCGGTCTGCTGTTGCCGAGCTTGCAACGGGTGCTCGCCATTAAACGAGAAATAGATCAGGACGATCGCACGGCGGGTATGTACTCCCGGGCCGGTTCGCATCTTATTGGCCAATTCGCCGGTCAAACTCATCACGTCGGCGAAGAGACGCTCGAAATCGACGCCCGAACTCAGGCTGGTCTGATTGCTGACTCGACCGAGCCGACTGAGGGACAATGCCGCCATCGCCCGCACGACGTCGAGTTCGTTCTCATTGCGAAGCACATTCATCAACGCATCGGCAAACACCGGCTGGCCTGCAATGTTCTTAGCGAGTCCACAGTCTCCCAGCGAATCGACGATCTGCAATGTGACGAATCGCGTTCGATCGTCCTTCGCCTGATCGGTGCCGAGGGCGGCCACAAGCGCTTCGGCGATCTCGGTGCGCTGGACAACCCCTAAGTCGCCGTCCGTCACGCCCGGCTGTGCGGCATCACAAATGCGGCCTAATCCGTCCGCGGCCCAGTACATCGCGTCCCCGCGACTGGTGGGATCGTTCAAGATCTTCAGAAGGGCAGTCATCGCCGGCACGAACGGTACCGCGGCCTGCTGTGCCGACTGCGTCCTGATATTCAATCGCCGGAGCATGATCGCCAGATTGAGTCGAACGATATCGGGCTGCCCAAGGCGAGTTCCTGGCTCGGGAAGGAGATTGGGGGCCAGATTGACGATCTCCTGGCAGACGATTCTCCGACCGTTTTCCGACGCCAACGTCGAGTAGAGATCGTTGACCAAGTCTTCGGTAACGTCGGGAAGGTTATCTCGCAGCTCCTCCAACGTGAGTGAGTAGAGGTACTGCCTCGCACCTTCCTGAAGGATCGCGCGATCCGCCGCATTGGGATTTGTCTGCCCCAGCGCCTGTTGAAACGTCCGATACTGAGTGCGATCGAAATTGTGCCGATCGGCTTGAGTGATCAGCGGAGGATCAAACTCCTGTGCCTGGAGCGCGATTGGGAGAACCAGCAGCAC
>JBFWRO010000486.1:0-3108 GCA_050248865.1 Thermomicrobiales bacterium
CACAACGGTGCTTGTCGGACCGTTGGCGGATCAGGCTGCCCTGCATGGAGTGATCGCGCGAATTCGCGATCTTGGCCTGCCGCTGCTGTCAGTGAAACGAGTCGCTGAGGCGCACAGGGACTCGAATCAGACGAATCGGCCGCAATCGTAAAGAACGATCAGAAAGGTATGCAGCTATGAGAGGGAGACTTTCGACGACTGAAATTGCCCGTGCAAGTGCACTGCACCCATGGCGGACAATCGGAACATGGGTGGCGTTTCTCATCGTGGCCGTTGCACTGATCGGCGCATTTCTGGGAAATGCCCTCAGCACCGACGTCACAACGCTGACCAACAATCCGGAATCGGCGCGAGCAGATGCATTGATTCGGGATAGATTGGGAGCGGAAAGCGCCACATTCGGCGAGATTGTGGTCATAAGTTCCGACGAATCCACAGTGGACGATCCAGCCTACCGTTCTTTCGTCGAGCAGCTCCACAGTGATCTCATGGGCCTCGGCCAGGGCGTGGTCGTTAGTGGCTCCCACTATTGGTCGACAGGTGATGAGTCGCTGGTCTCCGCCGACCGTCACACGACATTGCTTCCATTGGTGATCCCGGACAGCGGCAGAGAGGAAATCGAGCAGGTTCACACCGTTATCCAGGCCGCCGCTGCGACCGGCCCATTCCAGGCGCTGGTCACGGGAGAAGCCACGCTCGATTTGGAAATCACCGAGGTCGCGGAAAGCGACATGGCTGCAGGAGAGAGCATCGGCATCTCCCTCGCGTTGATCGTTCTGGCGCTCGTCTTTGGCGCCGTGGTTGCGGCCTTTCTCCCCATTATTCTGGCCATTGTGGCAATCATTCTGGCGCTTGGAGCGACCGCTGTTCTTGGCCAGGTCATCGATCTTCCGGTCATCGTCATCAACATCATGACGATGCTGGGTTTGGCCGTCGGCATCGACTATTCGCTCTTCGTCGTCTCTCGCTATCGTGAAGAGCGGGCAAACGGACGTGAGAAAGTTGATGCCATCTCGAGGTCTGCCGCCACAGCCGGACGGACGGTTCTCATCAGCGGCATGACGGTTGCGCTGGCCCTGGCCGGGCTCGTCATCATGCCGGATACCAGCAATCAGGCGATTGGCGCCGGCGCCGTTCTCATTGTGCTCGCGGCGGTTCTGACCTCGATGACGCTCTTGCCCGCGCTGTTGAGCCTGATGGGTGACCGGGTCGACGCGCTGCGCATCTCCTTCCCGCGGAGACGGACGGTCAAAAGCGAGGCTGGGCATGATTCAGGATTCTGGAGCTGGACGACCCGCACAGTCATGCGCCGTCCCCTGGTCAGCTTGATTCTTGCGGCAGGACTCCTGCTGGCAGCCGCCAGCTCAGTGCTCGACATGAACCAGGGTGAGATTGCTATCAACGCTCTCCCCAACGGGCTGATGTCCAAGGACGCCTACATCCTGCTCGAAGAGAAATTCGGATTTGGCCAGGATCTCCCAGCAGTGATCGTCATCGATGGGCAGACGACCTCTGGCTCCGTTCAGGCAGCGATAGATCAGCTCGAAGCGGCAATTGCCGACGATCCTGACTTCGCGACGTCGGTTCTCGAGGTCTATCCCGAGGCCGATCTGAGCATCCTGCGCGTCTGGCTGGCAGGTGATGCCACGAGCAACGACGCGATGGACTCCGTTACGCGATTGCGAACCGAACTGATTCCGAGTGCCTTCGACGAATTGCCTGCCAGCGCCCTGGTCACGGGCAAAACGGCCACCATGGTCGATCTTTCCGATGTCGCGAGAACATTCACCCCGATCGTAATCGCATTCATCCTGATTCTCAGTTTCGTGCTGCTGACAGTCGCTTTTCGATCGATTGTGGTTCCGGTGAAAGCCATCATGATGAACTTGCTCTCCGTGGGCGCGGCATATGGCTTGCTGGTTCTGGTCTTTCAAAAGGGGGTTGGCGCCGACCTTCTTGGCTTCCAGCAGGTGGACGTGATTCAAACGGGCCTGCCGCTCTTCCTCTTCGCAGTGCTCTTTGGACTTTCGATGGACTACCACGTCTTCCTCTTGAGCAGGGTGAGGGAGCGATTTCTGGAAACCGGTGACAACGCCGAGGCGGTGGCCTTCGGTTTGCGATCGACGGGCAGGCTCATCACCGGTGCCGCGTTGATCATGGTCGCAGTGTTCGGGGGCTTCGCGCTGGGCGATCTGGTGCCGATGCAACAGATGGGCTTCGGGCTGGCGATTGCCGTTCTCGTCGACGCTACCGTCATTCGGTGCATAGTCGTTCCGGCCAGCATGCGCCTGCTGGGCGACTGGAACTGGTATCTGCCCGATTTTCTGCGCTGGATTCCCACGCTGCGGATCGAGTCCGCACTCCCCGTGGAAGCGCAGGGGGTCGGAGACTAGTCTCTCTGAACGCTCTACGATGAGTCAGCAGGGGCGGGAAACCGCCCCTGCTTTTTGGCGTTTCGTCCATTGAACGAGTGGGCGAGCGATGTTGCGATCGATAGGTAGCAGCGACAGGTCGAATGCACCGTGTATGCATCTAGCCGTCGGGAATGACGTATCGACGCTCGCCGGGATCAGACGGGCGCCAGGGAGCAAGAGATACGGCGGAGCGCCTGGCGGGCCTTCACAACCGCTCGCTACTGCCTGATTCGGAAGGAAACTGGGCTGAGCCTGGTGCCATCGGGCAGGTCCATTTCCTCCTGATTGAAATTCATCCAGATTTCGGCATTGCCTCTGTGGGAAACGCGCACGCCTTCCGGCAACGACACCGTCGGTACGCCACTCTGCTGTAACACGGTTCTCAAAAGCTCGGTGACCAGCGACTGGCTCCAAGCTCCTACTGAGTAGACCGGTCCGTTTTTGACCACTGCTGCCTGTCCTGCCAGAGGGCCGTCGTCGTACGCAACAACACACTCGCCAGCCTCAGGCTCATAGGATTCGGCCCAGATCTCGACCCGGTGGCCGCCTGCCCGAACATCGATACCGGGCCGCATACCATCGAAATTCAGCAGGCGGTGTCCAACGAGTTCGCGCAGCGGGCCAGGCTGGCCGTCTTCGTGGACCCGGCCCGTCGGCGTGCGATACGCCGTCCTGGGTCCGAAAACGAGTGCGG
>JBFWRO010000487.1:0-3105 GCA_050248865.1 Thermomicrobiales bacterium
AAGACGAGGGTCGGCGTGCCGAACACGCCATGCCGCGAACGGCCCTCTTCGTAATCCAGACCGATGTTGGCCAGGAGGGACGCGTCGTCGAGATCACGCTCGAAGCCCGCCACGTCGAGTCCTGCCCGCCGTGCCACGTCGATCACGATTTGCCGCCTGCCCAGGTTTTGCCCATCCAGGTGCTTGGCGTCCAAAAGCGCGTAATGAAACGCCTCGAATGCAGCCTCGCTCTGATTTCTCGCGGCGATCGCTCCGTGAAAGGCCATTCTCCCGCGACTCGAGAAATCGAGTGGCTGTTCCCACAGTTTCCAGTCCGGGTCATCGCCGGCGTTGACCTGCTCTAGGGGAAAGTACTTCCAGTTGAGGGTCAAGTCATCGCCCATGAGAGCCTTCAGATCGCGCAGCCATATCGCGGCAGCATAAACATAGGGACATCCATAGACGTAGTAAACGTCGAGCGTTACCGGTTCTGACACCCATTCCTCCGCTTCACTCTTACTGGCCGGACGTCGAATCGTTCAGCCATGTTTCTCTGCTTTCCCGGCATGTGCCGGTCGTTCGCCCAGTTCTTCGCACAGAGCCTTCCACGCCCGGTGAATCTGCGCGTGTGTCTCCTCCAATGTTCCACTGTTGTCGATAATAACGTCCGCGAGCTTCAACTTCGCCTCGATTCGCGGCTGGGCAGAAAGTCGGGCATCGACATCGGCGGAGCTGAGCTGCCGAGATTCGCTCAATCTGGAGCGTTGATTTTCTTCGGTACAGGTGACCAGCCAGATCACGTCGCAAATCTCCTTCCAGCCTCCTTCGATGAGCTTCACCGCAGAGACTGCGACAACAGGCGTCGTCGCGTCATGGACGCGTCGAAGGACCTCGGCGCGAATTGCCGGATGCGTCAGTGACTCCAGTTGAATGAGTGCTTTCGGGTCACTGAAAACGATGCTTCCGAGAGCCCTGCGGTCGATACGCCCATCAGGGAGTGCGATTGATTTGCCAAATCGCTCGAGAATGCGGCTCCAAAGCAGAGTGCCCGGCTGGATCAGATCGTGATAGACCAGGTCCGCATCGATGATCGTCGCGCCGAGCCGGGCGAGCTCGCTGGTCACCGTGGATTTTCCGCAGCCAATATTGCCGGTAACGCCTATCAGGATGGGTTCGGGTGCAGACCCGATGAGCCCGTCACTCATGTGTCCTGTCCTGTCATCGCGCAACAACCTGCTCAGCGGCTGACTGTATTTCTTCCCATTCTGCGTAGGCCGCGTCCAGCGCGTCTTCGGTTTCCTGATGCTCGGCACTCAGGCGGGCCATGGCGTCATAATCCTGATCGACCTCGGCGATGAGAAGCTCATCCCCGATTCTGTTCAGCTTGCCTTCCAGGCGACTGATGTCTCGCTCGAGCCGGTCGATCGACTTTCTGCGCTGACCGTCACCCATTTGCCTTTCACGTTGGAACTCAGGTGAGGGTTTCGAAGCTGGCGGCGGGGGTGGTGTCGTCCGCAGGTTCTGTATCGGGTGCAAAGCAGACTGGCGAGAGCGGAGGTAATCGCTGTAATTGCCGAGTCTGTTGGTCAGCCGGCCTTCGTCGATCGACCATATGCGATTGGCCAGCCGGTCGACGAAATACCGGTCGTGTGACACGAAGAGAATAGTTCCATCAAAGGACCCGAGCATGGCTTCGAGTGACTCGCGAGCGATGACATCGAGGTGATTCGTCGGCTCGTCGAGTATCAGGACGTTGGATCGTTGCAGCAGCAGCACTGCCAGGGCAAGTCGGGATCGCTCGCCGCCGGAAAGCCCCGTTACAGGCTTATGGACGTCATCGCCACTGAACAGAAATCGCCCGAGGTAGTTTCGCGCTGATTCCTCGCCCAGAGGTTGCGCCTGCAATATCACGGAAATCGGTGTTCCCTGAGCCGGCAGTTGCTCGTGGGCCTGGGCGTAATACCCGATTTGAACATTCACGCCCCGGTCGATGCTCCCAGAAAGCGGCGGAATCTCTCCGATCAGGGTACGGAGCAACGTAGTCTTGCCTTCGCCATTTGGGCCTATGATGCCGACTCGGTCGCCGCGCTCGACCGTCAGCTCTGGCGTCGACAGCAGTCGTCGCCCCTCGCGTCCTTCTCGCTCCCCGTAGCCGATATCCAGTTTTGACGTGCGAAAGACCATATCGCCGCTGCGGATTGTCGGAGCAATCGAGATTCGGAGAGCGTCGTGAGTCTGCGGGCGGGCGATCCGTTCGAGCCGGTCGAGACGGGTCTGCCGGCCCTTGGCCTCTCTCGCCCGCTGTCCTGCCTTGTATTTGCGAATGAACTCTTCCGTACGAGCGATAAACTCCTGCTGCTCCTCGAACTCTTTTGTGCGTCGCTCAAGCCGTTCCTCGCGAAGTTTGAGGTACCCGGAATACCCGGCGGGATAATCTTCTATTCCGCCAAAAGCAAGCTCCAATGTTCGTGAGGTGACTCGATCGAGAAAATAGCGGTCGTGGGAAACGATCAGGCAGGCGCCTCCCCAATTTGAGAGGAAATCCTCGAGCCATTCGAGCATGGTCAGGTCGAGATGATTGGTGGGTTCGTCCAGCAGGAGCAGATCAGGCTCACCGAGAAGTGCCTTGGCCAGCGCAACGCGAGTTCGCTGACCGCCACTCAGATGTCCGACCGGCTCGGCATACTGCGCCTCGCTGAAACCAAGTCCAGAGAGGATCTCCTCGGTGCGGTGCTCCATTTCGAAGCCGCCATGAATCTCGAAAAAGTGCTGTAGACGGCCGTACTCGTCCAGGAGCTGATCGTAATCAGGCCGCTCGGTATCGGCCAGCATGTGCTCGATCTCTCGCATTCTGGCAGCCGAGCGCAAGACAGGTTCGAATGCCATCCTCGCTTCTTCGATCACGCTGCGTTGCGAGGTGAATTTGGCCTCCTGCGGCAGATAGGTCACTCGGAGCCCTTGCAGGAGAGCGATATCGCCCCTCGTCGGTTCCTCGATTCCCGCCACGATCTTCAACACGGTTGATTTGCCGGCGCCGTTGACGCCAACGAGCGCAACCCGCTCGCGTTCGGCGATCTGGAAGGTGACGTTGTCGAAGATCTCCTCGCTACCGAAGAGCTTATGCAA
>JBFWRO010000488.1:0-3094 GCA_050248865.1 Thermomicrobiales bacterium
CTTCGCCGCCGCGCTCCGCCGCGCTCCGCTACGCGTCGCGGCTAAACTTCGCGGCACGCGCTCCGCTACGCGTCGCGGCTAAACTCCGCGGCACGCGCTCCGCTGCGCGTCGCGGCTAAACTCCGCGTCTCTGTCTGACTCCGGTATAATCAAGGCCGTGACCCTGAGCGCAGCCGGGACGGTGCCCCCTGGGGCATATCGACGAGGGTGATATCGGCATCACTGGGCAGGCCCAGGCGCACGGTGATCCGGTAGCGGCAGCGCGGGCAGGGGCAAACCTGACCGAGCAATTGCCGGGGAGCGCGAAGGCGTGCGTTGCACGACGGGCAGCGCAAAGAGATCGGGCTGGGCGAGGCGTTGGCAGGTGGCATGATTTCTCCTCAGCGAGAAAAGTGGAGCATTGCGTGCGGGTGGGAGGATCCTTGCTGCGGGTGGGGGAGGCAAGTGGGGCTGTTACGGAAGAATGGGACGCGAACGAGCGCCAGGCAAGCGAGAGGGATCGTGTCGAACGTATTTTCTCGCCACGCCGCGGGCATCTGATACACGAGCGCGGTGAAAATGTCTGATCGCAGGCCCGATCGTCAGGGAGGGCGTCTGGCACATCGCAGACACAAAGCCCTCCCTGACGGTCGAGCCTGCGATCGGACATCCGCATCGGGCGCTTGTATGAGGCCAGGTAAAATGCGAGCGGGAGACGTTCGTCTCTGGGACGAATGTCTCCCGCTCGCTTTCAGAACAGCAATTGTGGGATCCCACGTTCCCGATCCCCTGCGTTGTGGTTATCCAGGCAACGGCGGCGGCTGGTTGGCGAAGATGGCGTTCAATTCGGGCACCGTGCCGGCCGCGGTCCAGTTCGCCATCCCCTGCCGCCACACCAGACTGTTCCGCGTTACCTTGCCTTCACGCACCTTCGCCTCCAGAGCCGGCAGGTCGAATGGCCCCGCCTGTCTGCCGTCGATCGCCACGTGAAACGCCGCCGTTGCTGGCAGCGGTGGAGGAGCCGCCTGCGAGGCCATGCCCGCGCCCAGAGCGCCGGCCATTTGCCCACCGACCGCCAGTCCCGCGGCCAGCTGTGCCCCCACGCCTCCAAGGCCGCCCGGATTTGCTGCCGCGGTGCCGATGGCCTCGGCGGCCTGGAACTTGGTGTACTGATTCAGGTCGCCCAGCACTCCCATCTTGCTGCGCGTATCGAGGGCCTTCTCCACATCCTCGGGCAACGAAATGTTCTCGATGTAGAAGGCCGGCAGCGACAGCCCCATCTCCGCCAGGTCGGGGCGGATGCGCTCCAGCGCCACCTGGGCGATGCGCTCATAGTTGCCCGCCAGGTCCAGCACCGCCAGCCGCGCCTGACCGATTGCATCGGTGAAGCGCGAGACGATCGTGTTGCGCAACTGGCCGGTGACCTCGTAGGTCTCGAACGAAGGATCGGTGGCGACGAGCTGGCGGAGGAACGCGGCCGGGTCGGTCACCTGGACGGCGTAGGTGCCGAAGGCTCGCACGCGCACCGGGCCGAACTCCTGGTCGCGCAGCATGATCGGGTTCTGGGTGCCCCATTTCTGATCGACCCAGCGGCGGGTGGAGACGAAATACGCCTCGGCCTTGAAGGGAGAACTGAAGCCGTACTTCCAGCCCTTGAGCGTGGACAGGATGGGCATGTTATTCGTCTCCAGAGTGTACATGCCTGGATTGAAGACGTCGGCGAGTTGGCCCTCGTTGACGAAGACGACGGCCTGGCCCTCGCGGACGGTGAGCTTGGCACCGTATTTGATCTCGTTGCCGTGCCGTGGGAAGCGATAGGCGAGTAGCTCGCTGTCGGTGGGTTGGGTCCACTCGATGATGTCGATGAACTCGCCGCCGAGTTTGCCGAACAGGCTCATGTTGTTCTCTCCAGCGAAGGAATTGTGTGCGCGTATTGTGTACACCCCCACGCGCGATGGCAAGGGATTGCTTGGCGATCTGCGAAGTCCCTCACCCTGCCGCCCGTTCCGTGCAACGGCGGTTGAGATACTGCACGAGGACGCTGGCGTGCGCCCACCCCTCGTCGGGATTGTTCACGTCGCCGTTGTCGCCCAGATCGTGGAAATTCTGCGAGATGCCGGCAAAGGCATCGTGAATAAATCCCTCGATCAATTCAGGATCGATCCGATTCTCCAGCATCCACTCGTACGCCACCTTGTACAGCTTCAGCCGCGCCTCGACGATTCCAAGCAGTCGGCCGTTGTAGAGATGGCCCGCCGGCTTGCCGCCGCGCTTCTGACCCCGGCCGCGGAACAGGTGCGGAGCCGTTTTGCCACGGATCACCTTCATCCCCTGCCAGATTCCTTCCACGGAGTCGCTCGTTTCGCCATCGGTGCCAGGGATGGGAATACCGCCGTGCGCCCAAAGAGGGCTGAACTGGCAGTATGGCGGTTCGGCATAGCTGCTGACATCGTAGATGCGCGTGCCTGGCGGTACATTTTCGATGTGACTGTAGGGCAGGAACACACAGCGAGCAAAGGATTGGGGTCGTTTTCGTGTCATGAGCACTACCGGAGGCAGAAGTGCGGGTTGGTTCTTGTACATAAGACAGTGCGAGCGAGGCAAATGTTCATCAAACTCCCATGCCAATGAGGGGAAAAATGCGAATATTTGTCCAAAAAGGAGTTCGTGAGGTGCCGAATGAGGATGTGATTTTGTGAACTCCTGCGCCGCTGGGAGGAAAAATGCGAAGAATGTGAACTTTTCCAGGACGACGGAGACTGTTCGGATCTTATGACGTGTAACGGGTGGGCGGTTGCCGGTCAGGATGAAGATGCGAATTACTCCAACTACGATGCTTGTTTCGAGGATTTGGCGTTGATAGACTCTCCTTCGCCTGGGACATCCCAGCGAGGGGGAGATTGGGAAGGTTGTCACATCATCACCTAAAAGGGAGACGCGACCATGGCTGTGAAGGGCACCAAGAGCCGCAAGGCGGCCGAGACTCAGGACCAGAAGGTCCTCAACGAAGTCAAGAGCATGACCTTCGACACCGTCACGAAGGAACTCGCAGGCGTTCAGGTTGAGTTACAGCAAACTCTGGCCGAGTTGTCCGGCAAGCTGGCGGAGCAGTGGC
>JBFWRO010000489.1:0-3079 GCA_050248865.1 Thermomicrobiales bacterium
GACTGGCGAGCACGGGATCGGCACAGAGAAGCGGGACTACATGACGCTTGTCTACACCACTGAGGATCTGGCCGCGATGGCAGGGATCAAACACGCATTTGACCCCGCTGCAATGTTCAATCCTGAAAAGCTCTTCCCCCGCGGCTACATGTGCGGCGAGGTCAGGGCCTTGCAGAATGCTGCGCTTGCGCAGAAATATGGCATCTACCCGATGTAACCCATGCCAAGTCAGAACAGTCATCAACAAGCCTCGAATATCCAGTCAGTTGCCGGAGTACCGGTCGGTCGACGTGAACAACCCGACTCCGTCAGTGCGCTGGCCGAAATGCTTGCTTCAGCGACCCATTCGCGCGAATCGGTCGTGCCGGTTGGCGGAGGATCGCATCTTGGAATCGGCAATCCACCAAACGGAGTCAGTGTTCTCCTCTCGACAGCGGGGCTGACTCGCGTCCTGGCCTATGAGCCGGCCGACATGACCTTTTCGGTCGAAGCCGGGGCCACGCTCGAATCGGTGCAGGCGGTCCTGGCTGAACATGGCCAGGCGCTGCCAGTCGAGGTGGCGGATGCCGCCAAAGCCACGATCGGCGGCATTCTGGCGACGGCGATGTACGGGCCCAAACGCCTCGGCTGGGGAACGCTCCGGGACTACCTGATCGGCATTTCCGTGGCCTATCCCGACGGCTCAGTGGCTAAGGCAGGTGGTCTTGTCGTCAAGAACGTCTCGGGTTTCGATCTCATGCGAATGCATCACGGAGCGCTGGGCACCCTCGGCGTCATCCTGTCGGCGAATTTCAAAGTGCTTCCCATGCCGAGAAGTGAGCGCACCGTTGTCGCGAATGAAGTTGGCGACGATGAGCTCGCGGCCATCCGTCGAGCAGGATTGTCCTGGCGTGGACGGCCGGCGGCATTTGAGGTTTCAAGCAGTGATGGTTCGAGTGCGGTGGCGATCCGTGTCGACGGTAGGGAAAGAACGACCGACATCCTCGCGAGTGAATTGGCCTCGCGGATGACATGTGTTACGTCGATGCTCGACCCTGTCGCCAGCAAGCGCTTCTGGCAGGACTACGTGGCCGAGTTCGATGCCGGCGATCGGCCCGGTCGATGGTGGATTCGAAGCCGGCTGCTCCCCGGTCAGACCCTGACGGCTTTTACAGCATCGCGAAACGCATTGCAGGAACTGGGCCTTCGATCCGTGGAGGTCTCCGCGTCTCCCGGGCTAGGCTTCCTGGACTTCAGGGGGAGCGATGGCGGAGATTTGGGACCGGCTCTCGCCCGCATCAGAGACGATTTGCCAAGGACGAGCATTGTTGCCGCGTCCGTGGAACATCGCAGGGGTCTCGATGCGTGGGGTGAATCCGTTGACGCAATGGAATTGATGACCAGACTGAAACGGGAGTTCGATCCCGGCAGCACTCTCAATCCAGGAAGGTTTGTAGGCGGCCTGTGAAATTGGAATCGAAAGTACGTGACACGACACCAGAATCAATAGATCGCGATGCGCACGAACTGATTGGCTTTTCCGGGTCTGATATTCCGGACCCAGACCTGCTCAAGGCGTGCGTTCATTGCGGAATGTGCCTTTCATCCTGTCCGACCTATCGGATAACCGGGATGGAGATGTCATCCCCGCGAGGACGGCTCTGGCTCATGAGCGGCGTGTCCGAGGGGCGGATCGCCATCGATGATCCTACGTTTCAGGAACAGATGTATCAGTGCCTGAATTGCCGCGCCTGCGAGGCCGTCTGCCCGTCGGGAGTTCAATACGGTCCACTGCTCGAAGCATCACGGTATCAGATCGAGAAACACCTGCACCGTACTGCACCGGATCGGGCGGTTCGCAAAGTAATGCTGGATTGGGCGTTCAGTGACGTCAGGCGCATCGGCATGCTGGTGCAGGGTGCAAAGCTCTACAAATCGACCGGAGCGCAAAAGGTCCTTCGCAAGTCGGGGCTATTGCGGAAGATCGGTGCTGCGGATGCGGAGAGCATGACGCCCGAGGTCCACGGCGCCATGATCAGACCCGGCAAGGAATCCTGGAAAGCGAAAATCGCCAGGCGGCGGGCAATGCTTTTCAGCGGTTGCATCATGGGAACAGTCTTCGCTGATACGAACCGGGCCGCGGGGCGGGTCATGGCACGCAATCATATCGATGTGTCGGTGCCCGCAGGGCAGGGATGCTGCGGCGCACTCATGGTGCATTCAGGCATGTTCGACGAAGCGCGCAGGCTGGCTCGTCAAAACATTGATGCGTTCGAGTCGTCCGGTGCTGAAGCAATTGTGGTCACTGCCGCGGGATGTGGTTCGACGCTCAAGGAGTACGGCCATCTCCTCCATGATGATCCCGGCTATGCCGATCGCGCCGTCAGTTTTTCCGGTCGAGTTGTCGACGTCACGGAAATTCTCGCAGATGGTCCGCTCGAACCAATGGGCCGCATCGACCGCAGGGTCACGTATCAGGACGCCTGCCATCTTGCCCATGCGCAGCGAATAACAGCACAACCGCGCATGCTTCTGAAATCCGTCCCTGGACTGGAGCTGGTGGAGATGCATGAATCTGCGCTGTGCTGCGGCAGCGCCGGTATCTACAATCTCCTCCGTCCTGAAATGGCGAAGAAGCTTGGTGATCGCAAGGCCGCCAATACCATCGATACCGACGCCTTTGAAGTCATCACGGCGAATCCCGGATGCGCGATGCAGCTCAAGTCATCCCTGGAGCGAAGCGGGTCGACGATGAAAGTGACGCACATCGTCGACCTTCTCGATGAGGCCTACGCGGTCCTCGATGCTGGCGTTACCGGCGAGTGAGCGGCAAGGGTTCAGACGGTTTTTGCGGCACTGCCGGATACATGATCTCGGCAACAGTCCCGCCTTCACACGGTTTGATAGTGAACACGCCGCCGAGATCTGACTGGGCCAGACGCTCCACGATGCGCAGTCCCAGTCCGCTACTCGTCGCAGAAGTGACGTGCTCCGGAATCTGTTGTCCATCGTTTCGCACGCGGATCCAGTTCCATGCGCCGCTGCGCCCTGATTCGATGAGAATCGAGCCGCTTTGCCGGTCCCGGAATCCGTGATAGAT
>JBFWRO010000490.1:0-3068 GCA_050248865.1 Thermomicrobiales bacterium
GATGGTGATCTGCTCTGGCGATACCATCTCTGTTCGGGCGGTGGTATCTGCACACTGACCGCGCATCCATGCAATTTCGCCAATAACGTCTGCGAACGAAACACCTGCGGCGCCGAAACTGATTGCGGAGTAGAAAATATTCCTGCTGGCGAACTCGGAACCGATGGCGTGAGCATCTGTTGCGATGTCGACAACGATTGCGCCTCCCTGCCCAGGTTCTGCGATAACGACGATCTGTGGCACTACCATCTTTGCGATGGGATTGTCTGCCGGTCCACCGCACGACAGTGCGGAACCGGACAATGCAATGACATCATTGGCTGCGAGATCGTGGGACAGTGATCGGTGATTGCGATGCGTGTGCCGCCGTCAAGCCGGCCGCAGGCCGGGCTTCAGTGCCACACGCTGGTGCTTTCCAGCTGGTGAGCGGCAACACACGTCGTCAGTCGACGGCAGGCAACCGCAATGCTCGAGCTTGGCGCCGGTGTGATATTCCGGCGCTGGCAAATGCCGCGACAGCGGTTCACAGCCCCGAAGGTCTGACCTGCGTCGAACGGCTCTCATGCTGAAGTGGCGATCAGGTCGATTTCCGTCATCACCGACTCGAGCGCGAAACGCGCGGCCGCGACGTAAGAACTCACCACCTCCACATCGAACCCGACCAATTGCAGCGCATCGACCTCCCCGGCGAACCATTGGTCCATCTCTGGCAGCAACTGGTGAGCCAGCGAATCGAATGGCTCGAGCAGGGCAAGATACCGGGCGTGCAAATCGGCAAATGTTGGAGGTGGGGTTACTTCCGCGACGCCGTTGTAAGCAATTGACCACCCCTGGAAAATCAGAATCATCCGATTGTAGAACGCGTCGTCCAGGGTGGGAGCGGCCATATACGCGTCGTAGTTCTGAAAAGCAAGCGCGATGAGCTCATTCTGCTTGACCATCGCGTTCACGTACTCCCGCTCGGCGTCGGTCAGGGCCGGCGTTTCAGATGCCAGATCCTCTCCTGGATCCTCAGCCGTCGGACCTGCTGGCGCTAAAGGCTGGGCGGCAGTCATCATCGCGCCAAAGCGGGCGTTCGCCTGTTCCGGGTCGACTTCTGCCAGCCGCTCCTCCACCATGAGCGCATTCAGCAGGACCGGCGGCCCACCGGATTGAGCGACCCAGACATACCGGTGGAGTCTGGCGCCATCAGGAACTCCCGGATCGCTTTCCAGGATGACTGGTTGGCCAATAAATGACTCAAGCCGCGACTTCGCCGCATCATCCGCCGGATCAGCCAACCCGATCAACCGCACCCGCTCGTTCACACCGGTCGAGTCGAGCTCGACTCGCAAAGAGCGTCCGTCTGTTATCCCTGTAATCGCGCCGCTCTCCGTAGCAGGACTGTCCGCGCTTGGCGGCAACACGCCAAACCGGGCGGTCTGACCGTCGTCGATCAATGCCAACCTGGCCTGACCCATGGTCAGGTATGGTGTTTTCGTGCCCGACTCTAGAAGGAAAACGAGTGCAGTTCGCACCGATGCGCCCGGTTCGATGTCGAGTGCCCCGGCGCTAAACGGCGACTCACCAATCAACCCAGCCGCCGTCGCCGACTCAGGTTCGAGCAATGAGGCCAGCTCGCCAGTCACCGGGTCGAGTATCGCGAATCGGCTGGCCGGGAGGGAGGCCTCCGATGCCTGCCAGTTTCTGAGGTCGGCAATGACAACGAGGTATTCGTTTCCACCTGGGGCGGCTTGCAACCCCAGGTCAGCAAACAGCCGTCCGCGGGTCCACTCGATGACTGCGGCGCGCCATCCCGCGTCGGCCAGTGCCGGTGGTCCTTCGCCTTCGGAGCGAACCACCCACTGCCCAAGAAAGTCCGTGATCGCTGGCAGCTCGGTCTCGGCCGCACTCAGCGTGGTCGATGCGACGAAGAGCGCGATCGATTCCCCGTCCGGTGTGATCTGGCACTCGAAGTAATCGAGAAGACCCGCGTCAATGTTGTAATAGGTCGCGTAAGCTCGCCACGACGTTCGTCCCATCGCAATCGGCGGCGCAACAGCGCTCTTGGCCGGCAACGAAGATTGAACGAACGCCTGAAGGCAAAGTGTTGGGTTGATGTCGCCGACGGGCAGGATCTGATAGGTACCCACCACGGACAGACCGTTGCCCACCGCAAGGAAATCTGTTTCGATACGAAGTGGCTCCCATGGCGCCTCCCACTCGACCGACAGGACGCCGGTCGGATCGGTCCACCTTTCCGGGTGCTCCTGCGCTCCGCCATGTCGGGAAAAAACGCACAGGATCAGGACCAGACCGAGCATGGTGGCCAGCGTTCCCTGCGCCCATTGAGTTCTCCAGTTTCCAATGCTGACCTGCGGCTGGAATGGCATGATTGCTCTCCTCGCGTCTGATTGATGAAGCCGGACGCATCGCGATTCCCACTCATCATGGGTGCGCCGCATCGCAGAAACATCCCCAGAACTGGGGACTTTCACTGGGAGACCACTCACAGTATTCGGCAGGCATTGATTCAGGTAGAATGTTCACATTGGACGATTATTCGAATTGAGCGAGCCGGTGGCGCTGCCTGACCGACCAATGGGCTCCATCCGCCATGAGCACCGGAACGTTTCCTCGTCGCATCAACCTCCCCGTCTCGCTGACGCCGCTCCTCGGTCGTGACGAGGTCATCGAGGATCTCGTCAGACTCATGAGTCGGTCGGACGTCCGGCTGATCACCCTTTCCGGTCCGGGAGGCATCGGCAAGACTCGTATCGCCATCGAAGCCGGCCGCCGACTGGCAACCCGGTACGACGATCGCGTGCAGTTCGTGCACCTGTCATCCTTGCGCGATCCGGCCCTCGTCCTGAAAACAACCGCGCAGACGCTTGACGTCGAGGAAGATCGGGACCTCCCGCTGGATGCGATTGCCAAACGGCTGGGCGACCAGCCATGGTTGCTGATTCTGGACAACTTCGAACACCTGGCCCCGGCCGCGACGGATGTTTCGGATCTCCTGTCACGCTGTTCGATGCTCGACATTCTGGTCACCAGCCGCACCCGCCTCCAGCTCCAGGGGGAGCACG
>JBFWRO010000491.1:0-3064 GCA_050248865.1 Thermomicrobiales bacterium
CTCCTTCGATCAACTCGAAGTTGCCGCCCTCCAGAACGAGCGTCCAGAGTTCTTCGACGGTATGGAGGCGTGTTGTAATCATGTTTCGTGGCTCCTGGGCCGTACCATTGATGGATAGAGTATGGCATGGGGATCAGTCGGATCACCATCGATGGTGATCCGGGGCCCGCGGCCGCGACTGGAAGGAATCGAGAGCTTCCGCCGGTCAAAATGTCTCGAAATGACCCATCCGGCATTGAACGAGAAATGGAGAGACGCTCATGACCCGACTCGTCCACATCGGCATCGCCGCCACCGATCTCGACGCCACCGTTCGCTTCTGGCGAGACGCCCTCGGCCTCTTACTCGTTGCCGAAGCCCCGGGCTGCGTCGATCTCACCGACGGCCATCACAACTTCCGCCTTTTCCCCCATGCATTGGGCGAACGGCCTCCCCACGTCGGAGGGTTGTCCAGCTACCTTCATATAGGAGTGGTCGTTCCCGACCTCGCCGCCGCCGTCCACCGATTCGAGGCGATGGGCTACCCCATCATCTGGGACGGCGTGGACGCCGGTCACGCTCCGATTCCCGGTCAGCTGCCGTCGCAGTCGTTCAAGGTCGCCGATCCCGACGGCATCGTCGTCGACGTCACCTCCAGCGACGACCAATGGCCCGGCCAACCACCGGCGGTTGGATGATCGGTTGCGGGTGCCTTACTTCAGGGTCGCTCGCGGCGGGATCCGGCTCGGCGATTGCCCGGCGGCATCGCGCGTTGCGCCGATGCCCGCTTTCAGGATGATCCACGGCAACGCCAGACTGGCCAGCACCGACGCAAACCAGATGATCACGGTCGCCGCGATCCAGGTGCCGATCCCGCGGATCGAGAACCCGTCCGACAGCACATCGGCGATGATCAGTCCCACCAGCGTCGTCACCAGCGCGATCCCGCCCATCAGGAATGTCGCGCTGGTCATCGCGATCTTGATCACCAGCGGGCCGAGGATGACGGTCGCTGCCGTGAAAATCGCCACCGCGATGATGAACGACGACGCGTTGATCTCGAAATCCTCGAGCAACCACGCCGCGGCCAGCAGCGCGATGGCGTTCGCCAGCAACGTCACGACCACATTGATGACAAGCTTGATCATCCGATTCGTTGCCTCCGGCGAAGTGCGTGCCCGACCTCCCCATTCTACGGTCCGGTCCTCTCCCTGCACAGTCGCCCCGGAGGACACTCGCCCACGTCACGACAGAGTGCCCGGCGACGGCGTCACAATGCCCAACCTCCACGAATCGCTCAGCGCCCCGGTCCAGCACGGCCGGGGCGGTATCCTTGGGCCGGCGAACTGTCCCCAGATGCGATCGGGTGGAATTGCGTGACGATCGACGACACAGCGATAGCGGAACCATGCCAGCGACTCGTGGCCACCGCGAGCGGCCTCCGCATCGGCGTGCAAGCCTCGGATGCCGGACTCCTCCGCGATGCCGTTCCCTGGCTGCCCGAAGGCTGGTGTTGCGACGCGGCGACCACCCCCTGCGACCGCTCCTACACCCTCGCCGTCGTCGAACCGGATGACCCGCCCGGTCTCCTCAGCTACGCCTTCGCCGTCGATGGCGAGCACAGGCACCAGTCCGCCGACTTCAGCATCTTCTGCGACGTCTTCGAAAACGATCTCCACCACTACATCGCCACCTACACCCGCGGCCCGATCTTCGTCCACGCCGGCGTCGCCGTCTGGAACGGCAAGGCCATCGTCATCCCCGGGCGTTCCTTCGCCGGCAAATCGACCCTCACCGAGGCCCTCCTCCGGGCCGGCGCCACCTACTACTCCGACGACTACGCCCCCATCGACGAAACCGGCCTCGTCCACCCCTTTCCGCGTCACCTCCGCCTCCGTCATCGCTCCCAGCCCGGCACGAACCGCGTCGACCCCCTCACCGAAGGCTGGCCCGTCGGCGACATCGCCGTCCCTATCGGCGTCGTCGCCGCCCTCCGCTACGACCGCGACAAAGGCTGGGACGTCCGCCAGAAGAGCAGCGGCGCCGGCGTCCTCGCCCTCCTCGGCAACACCGTCGCCGCCCGCGAGCGCCCCGTCGACGCCATGGCCATCATGGCCCGCGCCGTCGAAAACGCGATCGTGCTCGAGGGGACCAGGGGTGAGGCTGAAGAGGCAGCGGTGAAGCTCATCCAGTTAGCGCACAGCTGCTGATCTCACTTATTCGGAACCTTTTTGCATAGTCCGTAACTCCTCAGGTATCATCCGCGAATCTCACATGAGGATTTGTGAACAGGCCACCGGGCAGGTTCCTCCGTACCCGCATTCTGGAAGGAATCACTATGAATTGGTCCGCCGACGAGCCCGTGCCCGCCGCACGACCCAGCGAAGAATTCAGCGCAACCGAAATGACCGAAGAATGGGTTGTTTTCGATACGATCAGGCTTACCTATCACACGCTCAATGCGCCCGCGATGCAGATTTGGCAGCTTTGTGATGGTCAGCGATCAGTCTCTGTCATTGCCAATGTGCTTGCAAAAGACAACGTAGATTTATCAGAGGAGGCCGTGGCTTTTGGCGTTGAGGAGCTATTTGAGGCTGGATTGTTGGCGAACAGTCCGCCAGATTCCGATTCGGGATTGAGCCGAAGAACCCTAATGCAATCACTGACAGCCGCCGGTCTTGGTGGGATTCTTCTGCCCGGAGTCTCCTCCATATCGGCTCCGGTTGCGGCAGAGGGGCTCAGCAATGTTCAAAATTCGTATCCATGCTCGGCTGGTGATACATGCTTACCTGGCCCCGCATATGGCGGTTTGGGCACGACCGATTATTGTTGCGCACCGGGAAATGACACTTCATACGGGAGTCGGTGCGTGCCGGTGAACATTGTGAACGTGCCCGGTGGCTGCACGCCCGTCGGGGGACTTTGTGCAAACTGGGGCAGTTGCTACTAGCTAACATACGCTTGGTCCCTCAAATCCGGTCAGGGGATATGCACTGCATGGCCTCTCACCGAATCCGAGACCAACCATCCAATCTTGAAACTGTGGTGCCTCTTGAGTCCAGGTAACCGAGACGCGTCCAACCTT
>JBFWRO010000492.1:0-3062 GCA_050248865.1 Thermomicrobiales bacterium
GGAAAGCGCATCGAAATCGTCGACGGCGGCTTCGCACGTATCGTGCGTATCGTCGAAGGAATCATTCCTCCCGGCGTGCACTCGAAGGACTTGATCGACTCCGGTGAAGAGCACCATCTGGTGCTGGAAGGGCAGCTCCGGGTTCGTCAGGGTGACTTCGAAACCGTCCTGAATCCCGGCGACTATCTCGTCTGGGATGGCTCCTTCCCGCACGAAGCTGAGAACACTGGCGACACCCCCTGTCGGCTCCTGATCATCACGCCTGGACCGGCCACCAATACCGGATGACCGCGTCCTTGGTACAGTTGCGCCACTGCTCCAGCCGTCACGTTCCGGAGGCATCATGACGAATCCCTCGCCGCGACCGCTCAAGGTCGGTTTGCTCCTGCCAGACACCGAAAATCAGTACGATGGCGCGACGGCCCATTGGCCCGAGCTTGCTGCAATGGCCAAACTCGCGGAGGATGTCGGATTCGACTCGGTGTGGGTCACCGACCACCTGCTCCATCGCACGGTTTCTGACGGCAAGACGGTAGAAATAGGCGGCGATCTTCGATACAACGAAGGCCCCTGGGAGTGTTGGTCGCTCCTTTCCGGGTTGGCGGCCATCACGTCTCGTGTCGAGCTGGGCACGTTGGTGATTTGCAACAGTTTCCGTAACCCGGCGATCCTGGCAAAAATGGCCGACACCGTCGAAGACATGTCCGGCGGTCGTCTCATTCTCGGCCTGGGCGCGGGCTGGAACGAGGCCGAATACCGGGCATTCGGCATTCCGTACGACTTTCGCGTCGACCGCTTCGCTGAGGCAATCGACATCATCACGGCGTTGCTGCGAACCGGACAGTCTGATTTCTCAGGCGCCTACTACTCGACTGAAGATGCTGTTCTGCGGCCAAGAGGGCCTCGTCCCACCGGGCCTCCAATCCTGATCGGCACCAACAGTCCACGCATGCTTCGGCTGACGGCCCGCTACGCTGATATCTGGAATACGTGGTTCAGTCAGACCCGAAACTCGCTCGAGGGTCTGCAAGATGAGCTCGCCAAAGTGAACAAGGCCTGTGAGGATGAAGGTCGAGATCCGGATTCGCTGGCTCGCTCGGCGTGCATGGCCATCGAGGTCGCCCCGCATACGCCATCGACGATGGGCGTTCCGCTGATCTCTGGTGAGCCCGAAGAACTTGCCGGCGAACTCCGTCGTTATGCAGCTGCCGGCATCTCCCATGTTCAGGTCTGGCTCGAACCGGCCACCCCCAGGGGCATCGAAGCATTCGCGCCAGTGCTGGAGCACCTCGACCAGCGTTAGGTCTCGCCGTTTTCTTCGAGCAGCTGCACAGCCTCCGCCTCGGTCGTGATTTGCGGTCGGGTATCGAGGTCTCTTGGCACTGGCTCCGAGTTCAGCGCGGATGCCGTCACTGTCTGGTCAAAGGTCCATCATTCGGTATGAGCGACAATCGACGACCCACCGCTAGCGGCGCCAGTTTCCATTCCTCTTCTGAAGGCATCAGACGGACCCCGACGACCTGGGCGGCCTATCTGATGCTCGGGCTGTTTGCCTTTCTCGAAACGGTCATTGGACCGTCGATGCCATTTCTGCGCGAAAAGCTCGGCCTCGGATTCACCATGGCCAGCGTGCATTTCTCTCTCTTTGCCGCTGGCGTGATCGTGGCCGGAATCACCGCCGACCGAATTCTGGGCAGAATCGGACGTCGTTACGGGTTCTGGCTCGGCATGGCTGGCATGGCTGGCGGCGCGGCACTGGTCGGGGCCAGCCCAATTGTGGCTGGCACGTTGATCGGGGTGGCGATCATGGGCTTCGTCGGCACCTGGGCGCTCGTTTCGAATCAGGCCATCCTGGCGGATGAACACCCCACGTCGCGGACCGTCGCCCTTTCTGAGTCAAATGTGGTCGCCTCCGCCGCGGCAATCCTTGCCCCGCTGGCAGTCGGGGGATTCGCCAGATTTGGTCCGAGCTGGGAGGTCGCGCTGCTCATCGGGGTTCCCGCGCTCCTCCTTCTCGCCTGGCGTTTCTGGTCGGCGCCGATTCCTCAGGCAGCCCCGCGCGATCGTTCGAATCGCTCAGACGAAAGGCTCCCCCGACTTTTCTGGATGCTCTGGGGAGTGCTCTTTCTCTCGCTCTCCGTCGAGTGGTGCATGGCCTATTGGGGCGCCGACTTTCTGCACGACGAGGTCGGCCTGGAGAAGGCCACCGCATCGACGATGATGAGCGTCTTTTTCGTCGCAATGATCACTGGTCGTATGGCCGGGTCACGGCTCGCCCGCCGAATGGCGAGCACGCGCCTTCTAATGCTTTCCTTTGCAATCGCCCTCGTGGGGTTCCCTCTCTTCTGGCTGGGAACGCAATCCTGGATCAACGTGACTGGCCTCTTTCTGACCGGACTGGGCGTCGCCAACTTCTATCCCCTTACCGTCAGCTCGGCACTGGCCGTTCTTCCTGCGTCAGTCGACAGGGCCCTGACCCGCCTGCAAATCAGTGCCGGTTCAGCGTTGCTCCTGATGCCCCTGATCGTTGGGATCGTCAGCGACTCTGTCGGCATCAAGACCGGACTCGGCGTCATCGTGCCGCTCATCGGTTTCGCAATGGTGCTAATAGCTTATGTCGATCTTCAGCTCAAGGCGAGCACGGGCGCCCCGGCACGGTCAGGCGCGTGATGACTGCCAGCGGATGCCCCAAATAGCCAGAATGACCGCAGTCACCCCTGCAATGACGGTAAACGCGGACAGCCCGATGCCCGCGATCAGCGGAATCGAAATCGCGCTGATGAACCCCCCACCGATCAATGGGCGTGTAATCAACTGGCGGTAGCTGTAACCGTACACCGCATCCGTTTTGCGCTGTGGATCGACCATATCGAGCATCATGAAACCGGTGGCCACGTTCCCTTGCGTTTCGCCAAATTCGGTGATCGCGGGCTCGAACCAGCGATTGCCGAAGAATCGCGGCCCCATGCCCATCAGTATGAACAGGCTCCAGATCGTCGACCCTGCTGCGAGCACCAGCAAGGGAGCGATGTTGTTCCCCAAGGCAGAAAGCGACAATGTCC
>JBFWRO010000493.1:0-3057 GCA_050248865.1 Thermomicrobiales bacterium
ACAGGGACATGCTGGACTACGACCGCCGAGTTTCCATTCAACCTGACATTGTGCTTACTTCTGAGCATCAGCCAATTCTTGTGGCGGACTGCAAATACAAGCGCCTCGACGATGGGCAGTTCAGGCATCACGATCTCTATCAGATGGTGTCGTATTGCACGGCACTCGATCTCGCGCGAGGGGCGCTCATCTATCCCCGCCATGAGAGCACGCTCACTGGCGAGGTGGGCATTCGACATAGCGGCATTCGCATCAGGTTCTTCGACGTCGATCTGGGTGTGCCGCATGGCGAGCTGGCGGGGGTGATGGACCGGCTGGCGGATGAGCTGATCGGGTGGGCGAATGACGATCACATAGATCTGAGAAAAGTGTCCTGATATGGACTACTATGTGACGTGTAACCTTTACGTTTGCTGTATGGAAAGGACTGGCTGGCGGTCGGCAACGGCAGGGTGATGCCGTAATACGATGCGTGGGTGTAGCTCAGATGGGTAGAGCAGCTGTCTCCCCAGACAGACGACACAGGTTCGAGGCCTGTCACCCGCTCCGGATGGTCGACGCAGGTCGTGGATCGCAGGGCGCAGTTCGCAGTGCGCAGATCGTAGATCGCAGGTCGCAGGTCGTAGAGTGCAGGTCGTCGAGCGAGGGGGCGCGGTTGGTGGCCGCAGATTGAGGCTCCTGGGCTGGGGTCTGTGAGGGCTGCTAGTACTCCATTCTCTTTCGCCAGGCGAGGATCCAGTGGGTGTGCTCGGCTTCGTGGTCGCTGATGAGGCCGGGTTCTGCATAGTGTTCGGGTTCGAGACCGCGCTCTGTGGCGTTCGCGATCGCCGTCTCGATCAATCGGCGCGTGCGCTCGAGTTCCCACAGCACCTGATCGACTGAGAAATCGCGGCGCAGAGAATGGGCGGTCTCGTTCAGCACGTCGACCTGCCTCTCGTTCATGCGCCACGCTGATTCATACCCCGCCGAGATACGCTCGATATCCGCCGCCCGCATTTCATCCCAGAACACCAGGTGCGAAAGGTGATCGTTCACCGACCAACCATCCAGCGTTTGTTCCGTGAGCTGATCGGTGGTGAGGCCGTCGAGTGCGGCCAGAAGCTGCTCCCGCATCATGTGATAGTGGTGCACCAGACTCTCTCGGTCGGGCATTTGTTCTCTCCTTTGCCGCCGGTCCGTCGTCCTGAACATAGTAGCGGCTAAACTTCGCCGAGTGATACCCGGATCCCGTTTTCGGAAAAGCGAAGAATCGACGAAATGACTCGCTCGAGCCTGCAGCCTGGCCGTCGCATTGGTAGAGGAAACCCGTGGTGGTGGGCGATTGCCGTCTTCGTGGCAGGAGCGGCTGGTCTGCTCGCCTCTCCAGCGTCCGCGCAGAATGCCGCAACTCCGGAAGAGACGCTGGCGCTCCGCTACGCGCCGATTGCCATGTATCAGGAGCAGCCGGAGCCCTGCAGCCCGTTCGGCGAGCCGTATCAGCCGCTGCCCGTGGAATCGGTCCTCGATTCCGGCGACGTCGAACTGCGCCAGCAATCGTCGGGCCGACCTTCCTCCGATCCCGTGCTGATGGACGGGCCTGGGCTGGAGGATCTGACGAATGTCGACCCGCCGACGTACATGGACTTTCCCGGCGAGGCGCTGCGACCGGGGTGCGATTTCGAACGATGGGAACGAGAGCGCACCGCCGCGCTGGGATTGCGCCCAACCGTCTATGCCCGAATCGCCACGCAGGAGGGCGTCGAGGGGCTGGCCCTGCAGTACTGGTTCTGGTACATCTACAACGACTGGAACAATCTGCACGAAGGCGACTGGGAGATGATCCAGCTCACCTGGGAGGTCTCTTCGGTCGAGAAGGCGTTGCAGACCGATCCGGTGTCGGCGACGTACTCGCAGCATGGTGGCGCCGAGCGATCGCCGTGGGACGACGATCGCCTGACAATCGAGGACGGCACGCATCCGGTTGTGTGGGTCTCCGCAGGCTCGCACGCCGCGTATTATCAAAGCACGATCTGGATTGGGTGGGACCGCACCACCGGGGTCGGTTGCGACAATACCGAGGAACCCTCGATTCGCACGCCTGTCGACGTGATTCTGATGCCGCAGGACATCGATCCGGACGGCGACTTCGCGTGGCTCCTCTGGAATGGTCGCTGGGGCGAACGACAACCGTGGGAATTCAACGGCCCACGCGGGCCAACCGGGGCGAAATGGAACGCTCCGGTCACGTGGATCGACGATGCCCGTTCGTTTAGCCTGGCATTGCCCCGGTCTTCGACAATCGGACCGGGACCGACGAGTCTTTTCTGCTCGATCAGTGAAGCGAGCGGTTACGCGCTTGCCCGCCTTCCCGGAATAGGTCAATTTCTCACAGCCGTGATCATCGCGGCCGTGGTCGCGCCGTTCATTCTGGCAGCGCTGGCGTTCCGGTATGTCGTCGCCGGGGCGACGCTCTATTTCCGCAATATTCATCTCTTTCTGGTCGCCAGCGTGGCGGTTTTCGCGGTCGCGTCAGCTGCGAACTGGATCGAACAGGCACTGATCCGCTGGGGCGCGGGTTCCGAGCTCGTGCGCTGGACGGAGGATGTTTCCCTCGTGCAGTTCATTACCGGAGTCGGTCTCGGCGGGTTTCAGCAACTCTCCCTGGGACTGATCGTTGCTCCGGCAGTGATTCAGGTGACATACGATCTGATGCGGAGGGACCGGACGAGCTGGAAGGCTGGCTGGCACACCGCGATTCGCCGCTTCCCGACGACCGTGGGGGCGATTGCGCTGACCGTGCTGGTTTTCCTCGTTCTCTCATCGACCATCATTCTTTTCCCGCTCGCTGTCTATCTGGGAGTGCGCTGGCTCTTTGTGGCGCAGGCAGTCATCATCGACGGGGCGGGGGCGGTCAACTCCCGGCGTCGCAGCGCGGAGATCGTCAGTGGTCACTGGATCACCGCACTTGGGTTCGCCATGCTCGCGGTCTTTCTGACGGGAATTACCGGACCGCTGACGGCGATGATCCTGCTGGTATTGACTTCGATGTCGATGAACACCGCTGAGATCATTTCCGGT
>JBFWRO010000494.1:0-3049 GCA_050248865.1 Thermomicrobiales bacterium
GAGCATGCCCAACTGGCGAGTCGGTCGATATGGCGCCGATGCGCGTATCCGCCTCCTCAGGACTTACAAGTCGCCATGTATCCTCCTCGCCATCGTCGCTGCGGATGGTTACGGTGGAACCCAGACCGACAACACCTTTGGCCGGGGGTTGAACATCCTCGGCCTTGTCGAGGATGAATTCGAGTTCGTGGATTCGTGCGTCGGTTAGAACCAGTTCTTCTTTGAGTTCTTCATACTCACTGTTGTCAGAAATGTCGCCGTGCTCGTTGGCGTCCTGAATACGGGAAGTCAAATCGGGGAGTTTCACATTTCGCAGATGCTGAAGCTCGTCGGTAAGTCGCTGTCGTCCTTCCGGAGTCAACTGAACAACCTGGTCGCGGACCATTGCCATTGCCTTTCATTCCGGAATTCGCCGGGCGTCCTCCGGTTGCACAATGTTCACGTCCTGATGCTGCGATTGCCGGGCCAATGCTCATCGCACCTGACGGATCGCTGAATCGTTTACGGGCCGCAACTCTTCTTCCGGCGGGCCCTGAACCGTTTCGCCGTTGTGACAGGAGAGTTCGCATTGTGCCCATTTGACAAAGAAGCCAAGGGCGGTCGCCCTCAGCTTTCTGACGCTTTCATTATAGTCCGTTGGACAATCGCTGTAAATCAACGCGCAGTTTGACCCAATTCCCGCCGCATCGGGCACGTGAACGATTCAGGCTGAACAGGGCGTAGTGTGAGAGAACTTGGTCGTACTCGTTGACAGAGCGTCAGAAGGGTGTCTACACTGACGACATTCGCCCTGACGCGCTCCACCAGGAGCGCGACTGGCTGCAGGGCGCAGAGAACTCAACCATTGGGAGGGGAGAGTTATGGGGGATCGGCCCGAGCAGGCGGAGGCGCTTGACCTTCGTGATGTCGCATTGCGGCTCGCTACGGTGTTTGCGCTTGTCGTCGGGTCGCTGGCATTTTTGCTCGTGGTCTGAGACCTCGAACGCCCGCAGACCCGTACGAATTCACCAGAAAAGTCAACGGGCCGGTGAAACGCCGGCCCGTTCTTCTTTACCAGTTTCGGCCAACCGTCGCTATTAGCGCGCTGCCAGGTGGCTGGCGCCGACCCTGGCGAACGCGGCGTCGAGATCGCCGATGAGATCGTCGATATGCTCGATCCCGACCGAGAGTCTGATCAGGTTGTCTGCGACTTCCGCGCCCGTCCCGGCCACACTCGCATGTGTCATCTGCCCCGGGTGCTCGATCAATGATTCGACCCCGCCGAGGCTTTCCGCCAGCTGGAAGACCGTCGTCTGGGCCGCGAACTCTTTGGCGACATCGAATCCGCCTTTCAGCGTAAACGAGACCATGCCCGAGAAATCCCGCATTTGCTTGCGAGCTACGTCGTGGCCAGGATGGCTTTCGAGACCTGGGTAGAACACCGTCTCCACCTCAGGATGCTTCTGCAGGTGCTCCGCAACAGACCGAGCGTTTGCGCTGTGACGGTCCATGCGCACGCCGAGCGTCTTGATGCCGCGCAAGACAAGCCAGCAATCGTGAGGGCCTGGCACGGCGCCAGCAGCGTTCTGCAGGTATTTGAGGGTGTCGTAGACGTCGGAATCATTGCCGATGACCAGTCCATTGACGACGTCGGAATGTCCACCAAGATATTTGGTGGCGCTGTGCAGCACAAAGTCGGCCCCATGTTCCAACGGCCGCTGAAGGTAGGGCGAGGCAAACGTATTGTCGACGACGAGGCGCGCTCCAGCGCCGTGCGTAATGGCGGCGACTGCGGCGATGTCCACGATCTTCAAGTAGGGATTTGTCGGCGTCTCCACCCAGACCAGCCGGGTGTTCGGCCGCAGACCGGCTCGCACGGCTTGCGGGTCGCTCATGTTGCACAGGGAAAACTCGATGCCGTAGTTGGCGATGACTTTGGCCACCAGTCGATAGGTGCCGCCGTAGGCATCATCCGAGAGCAGAATGTGGTCTCCCGGTCGCAAGAGGTAAAGCAGGTTCTGGGTAGCCGCCAGCCCGCTTGCATACGCCAGTGCCCAACTCCCGCCTTCCAGTGACGCGATCGCCTCCTGCAGCGCGCTTCGCGTGGGATTGTCGGTGCGGGCGTACTCGAAACCCTTGTGTACACCCACGCTTTCCTGGACGAAAGTGCTGGTCTGGTAAATGGGCGTAATCACCGCTCCGGTTGCGGGATCCGGGTCCTGCCCCGCGTGAATCGCTCTCGTCTCGAAACGCGCTTCCGACCAATCGATGTTGCTCACTGACTTTTCCTTTCCTGGGCAGTTCGTCGCTTCTCAGGCGCTCTTTGGCTGATGGACGGCATATTCGAGCAGATCTGCACGCGTGATAACACCAATCAATGTGCCTTCACGCTGCACGAGCACGGCCGAGGCCCCCGATCCGAAGAGCGGAAAGACACGTTCGATCTCCTCGCTGGCGTCGACGAGGTTGAAGGCGCCGTCCATGATCGACGTCACTTTAGTCTGCAAAACCTCGGGGTTCTCATAGAGCCGGTCGAGAAGCGTCCGCTCCTGGATCGATCCGACGATTGAGTGAATCTCGATCGCGCCATCGACTGGCGGTCGGACCACGGGCAGCTGGGAGATGTCATGTGCGCGGAGGACCTCGATGGCGCGGGCGACCGTATCCTCGGTGCTGACCCACACGACATCGGGCACTTGCCGGCCATGATGAGTTACGAGTTCTCCGATGCGCTTTGGACCTCGGAAGCGCGAGAGGAATCCGTTCTCGCGCATCCAGTCATCGTTATACATCTTCGAAAGATACCCTCTACCGCTGTCGGGCAGGAGAACCACCACCAGTCCGGAGGGATCATCGGCTTCCCGGGCGATCTTCAGCGCGCCCCAGACTGCCATGCCGCCAGAGCCGCCAATAAGAATGCCCTCATCACGTGTGACGTCGCGTCCCGTCAGCAGAGAGTCCCGGTCACTCACCTGCACCCATTCGTCCACGAGGGTTCGGTCGAACGTTCCCGGCCAGAAATCCTCGCCAACCCCTTCGACTTTGTATGTGTGCAGGACGGCGCTGGTAT
>JBFWRO010000495.1:0-3036 GCA_050248865.1 Thermomicrobiales bacterium
GCCATATCTACTTTGCGCCGACCGAGGATGAGGCGAGTGCGAACGACTTCGACCAGTGGCGGACGACCATCTTGCCGCCGATCGCCGCCGAAAGCATTCGGACGCCCGGGAAACTCGAAGCCGCCGCCAAGTATGTCCGCGCCGAGGACATGCATGGCCCCGTCCGCATCTCCAGCGACATCGAACGTCATCTGGAATGGATTCACCAGGATCTCGAGCTGGGATTCGAGCGCGTGTACCTGCACAACGTCGGTCGCAACCAGCAGGAGTTCATCCAGGTGTTCGGGGAACGCGTGCTACCGGCCATACGCTAAACTTGGCCGATTATTGAGACTCCTTACGCCCCTAGTCTACGAGACCCGGCCAGCGATGCCGCCGGTCGCGACCAACTTTCTGCAGAGCCGCCACGAGTCAAAAGGCATCGTGATCGAAATCGGAGGAGCGGCGCATTGTCTCCGCCCCGCTGTTAAAGACTGCCCGGGGCGCCCCTCGGCGTCACGCGGTGAGTACTTTCGAATGTGCATTTGAGCACGCCTTGGGCGTTGTCGGCGGCATGCTCGCCCGGGGTAGACGTCGAAGAAGCGAGCGACTGTGATCTCTGAGTTCCGTGTAACCGAGGTAGGACCGTCTGGAACCACGCGGAGCCTGCATCTCCTGGTGCCGGGAAAGGGACTCGAACCCCCACGACCTTGCGGTCACCAGATCCTAAATCTGGCGCGTCTGCCATTTCGCCACCCCGGCCGCGCTCAAGTGTAAATCAGGGCGCTCACGTGCCATTCATGAATGGTTCCTGAATCCTCGATCGTCAGCGATGCTCCTGACGATGGGAATCTCCATGGCCCGGGAGCGACCTCTCGTTGGCTGACCTTCGCTCAGGGGTGCGGAAGCTCGATTCCTCGCGCCAGTTCCGCCCAGAAATCATGGTCCTTCATGCCTCGCCAGCAGAAAAGCGATCCAGGTGCTGGCTCTTGAGTTCCTGAAACACAGGGTCCTCTCGTGCTTCGACATAGGCCGCGTAAAAGATCGCCGCGGATTCTGCCTTCGCCGGGTCCGGGTCCCGTGGCAGAACCTCGGTCCTGCCGGCAGACCACTTGCGCCCACTTCGGTGGTTGGCGTAGCGGCGAGCGCGCGTATACCCCATCTGGAGGAATTTGCGGGCCATGTCCATCCCCACAAAATCCTCGGCGTCCCGGTAGGCGAGAAACATCGAGAGCAGTATGGCGGCCGATTCCCGAGCCTCCTCCGGGGTACGAAATCGCCAGTGAGGCAGAAGCTCTGATTTGTAGGGCTCCACCAGGAGCACCCCTTGCTCGCCCTTTCCCACGCGGTAACGCTCCGGATTCTTGCGGAAATCGATTGACGCGAAGTCGAGCGAGTAGTCGAACAGCGGATGGCGTTTGCGCGTCGTTCCCTTGGTTGCCACCCTCGCGCTCCTGTCACTCAATCTGCCTGATCGTTCATGTCTCTGCTGTTCGGCGTCTCGATGTCTCGGGTAAGCAGAGAGCAATCGTGCATCGCTTCCGAGTCGGGAGAACGAAGAGTCACTCAAGATCTTCCAGGCGGCAATGGCGATCCATGACGGGATGAGCGGAACCTCGCTGCCTCTCCGGCTATACGTGCTGCGCGAACCAGGCGACGGTATCCGCCCAGGCCTGCAGCGCCGCCTTTTCGTTGTACCGTTGGCCGGTGTCGTTATGAAACGCATGCTGCGTGTCGGGATAGATATTCAACTGGAAGGTGATGCCGGCATCAGCCAGAGCCTGCTCCAGCTCGTCCCGGCCGTTGTTCGCGAAATCGTCGGGATCGTCTGAATAGACCCCGAGCACCGCGGCACGGATATTTGGCACCTCAGCAAGGTCAGGAGGTGGGCCGTAATACGGCGCTGCCGCTTTCAGACCTGGCATCGCCGTCGCCACCCGCCAGGTTACCCCGCCGCCGAAGCAGAATCCCGTCATTGCCACCCGGGTGGCGTCGACGCCGTCGACACTGCCGTAATACTCCGCTGTATCGACGAAGTCACCCACGTGCCGGCCTGGATCGATGTCGCTGAACATTCCCGAAATCGAGTCCTGGTCCTCGATCGAATCGGTTCCACCCTCGCGGCTGAGGAGGTCGAGGGCAACGGCCGCATACCCTTCGACTGCCCAGCGGCGGGCAACATCGCGAATGTGCTCTGTGAGTCCCCGATTCTCGTGGCAGATCATGACCAGCGCCACTCCCCCAACGGCCTCAGGGGAACCAGTCCCCGGAGTTGCGGGAGAAGTTGGAAGCGCCTGATAGGCGATGATCGATGAACCATCTCTAGCGGGAATGGTGCTGTCCGCTCCGACGATTCGCGAATCGTCGGAGGCAACCGCGAGTGGTGAACGAGGCGTAGGATCGGCTGCAGGCGTGGTTTCCTGCGCCATGGCGGCACGGGTCATCGGAGTGATGCCCATCGAGGTCAGAACTGTTGCAGCGGACGCGACTCCGCCGGTGATATAGATCACACGCCTGATCATGGCCCGCCGGGACATCAAACCGTCGAGATAGTCTTCGACGAACTCATGGATCAGGTATTGGTCGAACGGGCCGAGCGGCTTCATGAGGGCAACCTCCGGTCAGTCGTTCGCACAAACGTCGACTCCCCTCATCACGGACTACGCCAGTGAATGTGCTCTGGTTTTCCACCAACAGGGCACATTCGTTCGCCCGAAAGGTCAAATGACGTTGTGTTCCTGGGAGAGCTTGCCTTCTCTGAAACGCGAGGGTCGGAACTCCTCGATGTCGACGGTGGTCGATTTCCCATCGATCAAAAGCTCGGCCATACAGGCGCCGATGGCGGGTCCCTGCATGAATCCGTGGCCGCTGAAGCCCGCTGCGACCGCGAGGCCCTCGACCTCATCGACCAGCCCCAGCACCGGATTGTCGTCGGGAGTCACTTCGTAAAATCCGGCCCAGCCGTTCAGAATGCTGGCCTCCTCAAACGCGGGACATCGCTCGACAAGTGCTTCGACCGTGGCGCCCATCCAGCCTTCGTCGACAGTCTTGTCGAAC
>JBFWRO010000496.1:0-3035 GCA_050248865.1 Thermomicrobiales bacterium
CAGGTGGGGACCGTTGCCGGCCGTTGTCGCCGCCAGAAAAGCAACCGAACCGGGAGCACCTCAGCTCCACGAGGAGGCCCCGAATAACATCGTCCAGGAGAGGACATGCGGACGGGAAGCTGCTGAGGTCGACACGGCGCTTTCGCGTGCCGACGTCAGAATCAGCCATCACCTGGTCAATCAGCGACTCATTCCCATGGCAATGGAGCCGCGTGGATCGATTGCCCGGTACGATCCGGGAACGGGCGACTACACGCTGTGGGCGACCTCGCAGGCACCACACGTGCATCGCCTGTTGCTCGCGGCGTTTGTCTTCGGCATCCCAGAGCAGAAGATTCGAATCATTGCTCCTGATATGGGCGGGGGCTTTGGCAGCAAGATCTTCGTCTATTACGACATGGCTGTCACGATGGCTCTTTCGAAGAAACTCGGTGGACGTCCGGTCAAGTTCTGGGAAGATCGCTCCGAGAACTCCATGACGACCACTCACGGACGAGACCACATCACCGATCTTGAAATTGGCGCGACGAGTGATGGCAAAATCACGGCGCTGAAAGTCAAAACATGGGCCAACCTCGGAGCCTATTTTTCGACGATTGCCGCCGGAATCCCAACGACGCTTTACGGCCGCATGGTCGCCGGTTGTTACAAGATTCCACACATCCGGGTCGATGTCGTGGCGGCATACACGAACACCGCGATGGTCGACGCATATCGCGGCGCCGGCAGGCCGGAAGCAGCCTATGTGATCGAGCGTGTATGCGATCTTGTGGCCCACGCTACTGGAGTCGATGCCGCCGAGGTGCGCAGGAGGAATTTCATCCAGCCGGAGGACTTCCCGTTCGATACTGGCGTCGGCATGCTTCCCTATGACAGCGGCAATTACGAGCTGACGCTCGACAAAGCGCTCGAGCAGGTGGGCTATTCGAATCTCCGCGCTGAACAGCAGAGACGACGCGAAGCGGGTGAGACGAAATTGCTCGGAATAGGCCTCTCCTCATACGTGGAGGTCTGTGGGGTCGCTCCTTCGAAGTGGATTGGCCTCCCTGGTGAAGGTTGGGGCGCGGGTCTCTGGGAGAGCGCCAATGTCAAGGTCCATCTGACAGGCAAGGTCGTGGTCACCACCGGATCACTGCCTCATGGCCAGGGGCACGAAACGACCTTTGCCCAGCTCGTCTCTGATCAGCTGGGCATTCCTTACGACGATATCGAGGTGGAGCATTCCGATACTCAGGGGGCACCGTTCGGGTTCGGTAGCTACGGGAGCCGTTCCCTCTCGGTTGGTGGAACAGCGATCTACAAAAGTGTCGACAAAGTCATCGCCAAGGCGAAACGCATTGCAGCGCATATGCTGGAAGCCGCTGAACAGGACATCAACTTCGAGAACGGGGTCTTTTCCGTTCAGGGCTCCCCGGAGGCATCGAAGGCGATTCAGGAAGTCGCCCTTGCTGCCCATGTCGGCTACGACCTGCCGGATGGCGTCGAGCCATTCCTGGATGAGACGACCTACTATGATCCGCCCAACTGCACGTTCCCGTTTGGGACGCATGTATGCGTCGTTGAAGTCGACCGCGACACCGGCGGGATCGAGGTGCTGCGATACGTGGCAGTGGATGATGTGGGCAACGTTGTGAATCCCCTCATCGTCGATGGCCAGATACACGGCGGCATCGCTCAGGGGATGGCCCAGGCGCTTTTCGAAGGCGCAGTCTATGATGACGACGGTCAGTTGCTGACGGGAACGCTGAGCGACTATGCGATTCCGAAGGCGCATCAACTGCCCTGGTACGAACTCGATCGCACGGTGACGCCGACCAAGGTGAATCCCATGGGTGTCAAGGGAGCTGGGGAGGCCGGTACAATTGCCTCGACGCCGGCGGTGGCCAACGCAGTGAACGATGCGGTAACCCATTTGGGAATTGCTGAGATTCCTATGCCGCTGACGCCAGAACGAGTCTGGCGGGCCATTCAATCGGCAACCGTCTGACCGTAGGAAACGAAGCTCGATCAGGAACTCGGGAATAATCGTAAGGAGAATCAGCGTGTACCCAGAACAGTTCGAGTACCACCGGCCATCGTCAGTGACCGAGGCGATTGGCCTGCTGACGGCGAATCCAGATGCCAAGCTGCTGGCCGGTGGGCATTCGCTCCTTCCGGCGATGAAGTTACGCCTGGCCGCTCCTCCAGCGCTGGTCGATATTACTCGCCTCGATGAACTCAAAGGCATCGAGGTGTCGGCCAATGGCGCCAGGATCGGTGCCGGGGTCACGTACCGAGAATTGATGGACTCGAGCGAACTGGCTGGGCCGTATCCGGTCATTGCCGATGCGTGTGATAAGGTCGGGGACCCCGCCGTGCGTTCGCGCGGAACGCTGGGAGGCTCTCTCGCCCATGTCGACCCTGCCGCTGATCTTACGGCTGTGATGCTGGCGCTTGACGCAACGATCACGGCGACGGGGCCTGATGGGGAGCGCCAGATCGGCATCGACGATTTCTTCGTTGGACTCCTCGCGTCATCGTTGAGCACTGACGAGATTCTGACTTCGATCTCCCTGCCTGCAGCGACCGCCAACACAAGACAGGCGTACGAAAAGCATGCTCACCCGGCTTCAGGATATGCAGTGGTTGGGGTCGCAGTCTCACTGCAAATGGATGGCAGCACCTGTCGGACGGCGCGGATCGGCGTAACTGGTGCGCCGGAGTTCGCCATGCGGGCGAAGGCCGCCGAAGATGCGCTGGCGGGGCAGGCGATGAATGCGGAGACGATCGCCGCTGCCGCGGAGAAAGCCACCGACGGCTTGGGAGAGCTCAATGGCGACGTTTACGCGTCGGCCGATTACCGCGCTCACCTGGTCAAGGTCATGACCCGGCGCGCATTGACTCGCGCCGCGCTCTGAGTCAGTTCGTTTCGTTGCTCACAGCCCGGTCATCTCGACCGGGCGCTATTCCTTGTCAGGAATCTTTTCCCTCAGGGTCATTCGCGGCGTCGATTGCCACGAGGCCGGCGATGATCTCTGCTGGCGTATCCGTGCACA
>JBFWRO010000497.1:0-3025 GCA_050248865.1 Thermomicrobiales bacterium
CGCTGCTACGAGGTTCCCAGTGGCCCTGAAATTCTACCGTTCGCGCAGCCGGGGATCGAGAACATCGCGCAGACCGTCGCCGAGGAAATTGAAGCCGAGCACCAGAATGGCGATGGCCAATCCCGGGAAGATCGCCATCGACGGCAGGATCTCCATATACGTGCGGGCCACGTTCAGCATGCCGCCCCAGGTGGGTTCCGGCGGCTGCGTGCCCAGTCCGAGGAAACTCAGGCCAGCCTCGGAGAGAATCGCGCTGGACAAGTAGACCGTGACGAGCACGATCATCGGCGCGAAGATGTTCGGCATCACGTGGAGCCGGATGAGGCGCAGGTTGCTCGTACCGACAACTCTCCCCGCTTCGATGTACGGCTCACTCATTACGGACAAAACCGTACCGCGCACGACCCGGGCAAAGGCCGGTGCGAACACGACGCCAATGGCGATCATCGCGTTGCGGCGGCTTGGACCGAGCAGACCGGCGATGACGATCGCCAGCACCAGCCCGGGGAAGGCGAAGAGGATATCGACGATCCGCATCAGGAATGAGTCGAGCCGACCGCCAAAAAATCCGGCGATTATGCCGAGCAAACCGCCGACGACCAAGGCAATAAGGACGGCGATGATCCCAACCGTCAACGAGACACGCGACCCATAGACGATGCGAGAGAACGTATCGCGTCCCTGTTCATCCGTTCCCATCAAGTGATCGAAACTCGGCGATTGCAGTCGCGGAAACGCGATCGACGACGGTGAGTGCGGCGCGATAAGGGGTGCGAAGACGGCGATGAAGACGGTCGTGAGCACGATGATGAGACCTATGAGACCGATCGGATTGCGCAACAGCGAGCGGATGGACTGCCATTTTCGCGTTTGTCTCGCAGCGCGTCCCTCTTCGAGCGTGGTCGCTTCTGCCAGTACGGTGTCAGTCATCCCTGCTTAATCCTCGGATCGAGTAACCCGTACAGCACATCGACAGCCAAATTAATCAAGACGAATACGATGGCCAGGTAGAGCGTGGCAGCCTGCACAAGCGTGTAGTCGCGGTTGAAAATGCCCTGCAACAGCGTATTGCCCATTCCATTCAAACCGAAGATCACTTCCACGATTGCCGAAGAACCCATCAGAGCGCCGAGCTGAAAGCCGATGACAGTGATGACCGGAATCAGCGCATTTCGCAGAGCGTGCCGGTAGAGCACCAGGCGGTCCTGCAGTCCTTTTGCCCGAGCCGTGCGCACGTAGTCCTGTCCCATGACTTCGAGCATGGTCGTCCGTGTCATTCGCATGATGATTGCCATAAGCTGGATACCTATCGCGACGGCTGGCAGGATCATCTGCTTCAGGTTCGCGATCGGATCCTCATAAAACGGCACATGGTCGAGACTCGGCGTCCAGCCAAAATACTTCGACGTCACCAGGAGCATCAGCGTAGCGATCCAGAAACTCGGCAGCGAGAGCCCAATAAGTCCACCAACGCGAGAAGCGAAATCCAGAGCAGTGTCACGCTTGACCGCCGAAATCACTCCGAGCGGTACGGCCACGATCGTGCTGATCAACACGGAGAGAATCGCCAGCTCAAGGGTGATGGGCAATGCCCTGGCCAGCAGTTCGGCGACCGGTTCGCCCGAGCGCATCGAGTTGCCGGGGTCACCCTGCAGCATGTTCCCCATCCACTTCACGTACTGGACAGGAATCGGATCGGCGAGACCCATCGCCTCCCGTAGTTTTTCCATCTGTTCTTCGTTTACCTGGGCATCGGTTCCGGCAATGATGTCCAGAATGTCGCCCGGGAGCAGGCGCAGCATTCCAAAGATCAGAATGCTCATGCCAAAAAGCGTCGGAACGAGCATGGCCAGCCGCCGCAGGATGTATTTACCCATTCAGAACTGTCCCTGAGGTTAGCCTACTGATACGAAATGATGCCCCTGCCCGAGCAGACGCCCGGGCAGGGGCCACGTTACACCTTGACGATGAGTCTACCCCTCGATCACGCAGGCAGTGCGCAGCGGCCGGTTGCTCAAGTCGTAGGAAACATACATCCCGGTGAGCCGGGTGTTGGTCACCTGGAAGTTCTTGTACTGCACGGTGTAGATGTGCGGCGCTTCGTCGATGATCATCTCCTGCAGCTGGTGATACATCGGCACGCGGGCGGCAGGATCGAGCTCGAGATATGCCTCATCGTAGAGCGCATCGATTTCCTCGCTCTGCCATCCGTCTCCGAACCAGGTGACGTTCAGCGGAGTGCCGTTGCGGAAATCGATCACGAAGTGGGCCGGATCACCACGCATGCCACGTCCGGTCGACGCCCACTCGTAGCTCCCATTGCCGACGTTTTCCGCGAACTGCCCAATTTCCAGCGGCTGCACGGTGACGTCGATGTTGATTTCCTTGAGATTCTCCTTGAAGATCTCGGCGATTCGGGTCGTGTCGTTCGGCGTGGCAATCGACTGCAGCTCGACGGAGAAGCCGCTCTCCATGCCAGCCTCGGCCATGAGCGCCTTGGCGCCCTCCACGTCCATTGCGTAAAGCTCCGCCAGCCGGTCGTTCGCCAGCGGGTATTCGCCGTAGCCCGGGGGGATGGGACCGGACAGCTCTGCTTCGCCGGCGTACACGTTGGTGATGATCAAATTGCGGTCAATACTCTTGCTGATCGCCTGGCGCACGCGTTTGTCTCGCCAGGGAACATCATCGACCATGCTGAGCTGAACCACTCTCGGCGCAGCGAAGAGACCACTCTGAATTTCGAGATTCTCTTCGCCTTCCAGGGTCACGACGACATCCGCGGATACCATTCCGGCATCGACCTCTCCAGACCGAAGGTTGGAGATCCGCGCCTGTTCGTCGCCGAGCACTTTCAGCGTGAGCTTGGAGATGCACGGCACGCCTTCGATCCAGTAGTCGGTATTGGCCTCATAGACGATCCGGTCGTCCTGGACGTACTCGACGACTTTGAACGGGCCCGTGCCGATACCACCCGTCAGGGTGTTCATTTCCTCTTCGAGTCCCTCAGGAACAACGGCCGTATAGC
>JBFWRO010000498.1:0-3023 GCA_050248865.1 Thermomicrobiales bacterium
CGAGCGCTATTGGCTTATTCTGGAGCGCCCGGAACCATCGCTTTGCCTATTCGATCCCGGATTTGATGTCGATCTCTACGTCACCGCTGACACTATCGCCTTGCACCGCTTCTGGATGGGTCAGTTGGATTGGCCGAGCGCATTGCGCAATGGCTCGATCGTCCTCGATGGTCCGGCCACGTTGTGCCGGGCGTTCCCGACCTGGCTGGCCCTTGGCTTCTACGCCGCCCGCGCGGCTGATCGGGAGTCCTCCGCCCCGCGGATCAACCGATAGAGCGGCAGATGCACAATCTGAAACCCGCATGGTTCTCCACGCGTGAAACCATTCATGGCGTTCCAGGCAGTGGTGATGACATGGGTGGGGAGGGAATACGCAACCCGGACGAGAACCAGGCTGGATTCCGGATACCCGTCACCCGTTACCTGTCACCTGCGCTGCTTTGCTCCGGCGCCGCGGGGACGATCGTGCCTAATCCTCGTAGTGCACCGCCTGCACGGTATCGATCCGGGTCACCAGCACATGCACTTCCTGCTCGATGATGCGCAGGCTGTCCAGGAGTCGCTCCTGCTCGGCCGGGTTCATGCTGGCATCCCTGGAGATCGAGCGCCTGAGGATTTGCGTCCGGCCCAGGATGATCGCCAGCGGATTTTTTAGCTCATGATGGAGCCGGGCTCGCCCATCCGCTGCGTCATAGTGCTGGTCCGAAGGCATTCAGGCCTCGATTCACTGGTGCGCGATACAGGTCCACTCGCCTCCTATGCAGAACGTGGGCCGTGTCGCCTACGCCTCCCCAATCATCTCCTGGATGGCGCGCACCAACTCATCCAGATCGAAGGGTTTCGCCAGGTACCGGTGGCTTCCGTAGCGTGCGGCCTGTGCCTGCGCCTCGTCCAGCAACGCTGGGCTGGTCGAGACGACAATCACCGGGATCCCCGTGGTCTCTGCCCCCGCGTGGAGTCGTTCCAGGAGTTCCCAGCCTGCCTGCTCTCCCACCACCACATCGATTATGAGTGCGTCAGGCTGCAGGCCGGCAATCTGCTCGAAGGAACGTGGCACGAAGTTGGTGGTGGTGACGTTGTAACGCTCGTCCTGGAACAGATCGCGCATCAGGTTCAGGAATTCCGGGACGCCATTGATGATGAAGATGTGCTTGCGCCCCTCCTGGGTCCGATCCTCCATGCGCCTTCCCCTCCGCTGTTTCACGGATACATGGCGCGTATCGCTGAGCGCGAACAACGCATGTATCCAGGACCGGAGCCAGTCGCAACTGGTTCGCCGTCATCTCGGCATCGAGATTCCAACGTCAACCTCGTGCGCGTGCTCGAATCTACTTCCAAGGTCTCGCATGGTCAAACACGTCATGTTCAGCCATGATGCCCGAACTACACATGGGTGCGAGTCTGCATGTCGACCAGCTCGTACGTGACGCACCCACGCGGTTGCCAGGCTCCAGGGCGGCATGAACCCTGCAATTGATGGGTGCCACACTGGCAGCAGTCCGCGGTGCAACGGGAGTCGAGCATGAGCGTAGCAGCGGCCAGCGAGCGTCCGCGCCATATTCTGGTTGTCAACGATACGGTCGCGATCCTGGAACTCTTCCGCGCCATCCTGGAGGACGAGGGCTACCAGGTCACCACCGATGGTTTCGCCACGGAAAGCGCGGCATTGTTGAAACGGGTGATCGACCTCCACCCTGACCTGATCATTCTCGACCTCCTGATCGTCGACGAACAGCGTGGCTGGCAGTTCCTGCAGATGCTCAAAATGGCGCGCCAGACCGCGTCCATTCCCGTCATCGTCTGCACGGGCGCCGCTCGGCTGGTCGAAGAATTGCAGGTGCATCTCGATACGATGGGCGTTGGCGTCGTGCTCAAGCCCTTCGATATCGATGTGCTGTTGCATGAAGTCGCCCAGAAGCTGCCGACCACATAACGCTCTCGCGGGTATGGAACGCCGGGGGGCAGTCTGGCTTACATTGCTGAATGGCGCCGCGTACAGGTGCCTGAACTCCGGGAAACCCCGTCATGACGTGTCGCGCGGACAAGACCATTGGCCAGCAGAGCAGGGGCTGACCTCGCTTCGTCAACCCCAGCTCCTGTCAGCCGTTTGCTTCAGTCTCAGGAAGAGCGGCAGCCCACGCCATCGCCGTCGGGATCGAGGTTGTGCGGGTCGGTGATCCCCTGGCTTGGGTCGTAGAGGACGTTGATCGGCTCCCCGATATCATCACAGTTCAAATCTGGAGGAGGGGGCGGCAAGCAGATGTCGGGATAGCTCGGGTCGCAGTCGAATGCCTCGCCCTCCGCTGAGGAGGTTGTGGAGGCGCCGCCGTCGCCGTATGAGATACACCCCATACCGTCGCCATCTGGATCGAGTTTGTGGGGATCGGTCGCGCCGATCGACGCGTCCTTGATCACTGCCACCGCGAAACCGATATCGTCGCAGTTCAAGTCCGGCGGCGCCGGCGGCAGGCAGGCGTAGGGATAGCTCGGATCGCACTCGGTTTCCACCGGATCAGCCGAGGCCGACGAGCCAGACGAGCCGCCACTCGCGATCGTCGATTCGCAACCGACGCCGTCGAGGTCGGTATCAAGATAATGCGGGTCGGGATCGTAGACGGTGATATTGGAATACCCGATATCCGGGCAGTCGAGATCGCCCACCTCCTCCACCGGGGGCACGCACACATCTGGGTAGGCCGGGTCGCACGACTGCGCCGCGGCTGGCTCCGTGCCGGTTGGCCCCGCCACGAGCAAGCTGACCAGCAGCAGCAGCGCCACGATCGCGCGGCGAACAACGGGCATGACGTCCACGGCGGGCCTCCAGACGACAGATGCATAAACATTCAGCAAGCCTGGCCGGAAGTGTATCGGACTTGGAAAACGTGTCAACGCATCGGGTCTGCTGGTCAAGCATGATCCCTGCCGCATTCGCCAGAAACCGTGCTGACTTTGCGAGCCTCATCTTTGCGAACGTAGGGCAGAATTCGCTCAACTACGAATCGTGAATCCAGCCCGAGAAGAGA
>JBFWRO010000499.1:0-3013 GCA_050248865.1 Thermomicrobiales bacterium
CGCAACAGGTATTGTGTGGGGGGCAGATACAGGGCGGCGGCATGAAGGAGCACCGATGCGAGAATGGCAATGATCAGGAGCCGGTTTCCAAAAAACGGCATTTGCAGGAGCGATCGCTTCTCCGACCGGGAATTGAGCGCCTGAAACATTTGAAAGAGCACCATCGTGGTGAGCGCCAGGGTCTGAGCCTCCTTTTCGCTGGTGCCGTTGTCCAGTTCCCAGCGAAAGAGCGCCAGCGTTCCGATGGTCATCACGACGCCGCTGAATTCGACCCGGTGCCAGAGGGCCCTGGAAAGAATGCCGGCGGTTCTGCCCACGGGCGGGCGGGTCATGATATCCGGCTCAGCCGGCTCGAAGGCCAGGGCCATAACCTGAAGCGAATCAGTCACCAGATTCAGCCAGAGGATCTGAACGGCGATGATGGGCAGCGGCCAGTCCAGCAACAGCGCCGCAATGATGATCAGCACCTCGGCAACATTGGTCGTGAAGAGAAAGCTGACCACTTTCCGAACGTTATCGTAGGTCTTCCGGCCCTCTTCCATCGCTGAAACAATGCTGACGAAGTTGTCGTCGGCGAGCACCATGTCAGCGGCTTCCTTGGCCACGTCCGTGCCTCGCTTGCCCATTGCCACGCCAACGTCCGACGCCCGCAGCGCGGGAGCGTCGTTGACGCCATCGCCGGTGACCGCCACGACTTCGCCATTCCGTTGCAATGCCTGGACGATTCTCAGTTTCTGTTCTGGTGTGACTCTTGAAAAAACGTCGACCGTTCGCACCGCTTGCTCGAGGTCACTCGCGGTCATGGTTGCGATCTGCGAGCCACTCATGGCGGCGATCTCCCCGGTACCTGCGATTTGCAGGTGTTTGGCGATGGCCGACGCGGTCGTTTGATGATCGCCGGTGATCATGATGGTGCGGACACCGGCCCAGTGACAGGTCTTGATTGCGTCAGCGGCGCCATGCCGGGCTGGATCGGTCATCCCCTGCAGGCCAAGGAACACCAGGTCCGATGGAACGATGTCAGGATCGATTGGCAAATGGTCCGGCTCCAGCGGTCGCCAGGCCATCGCCAGCACGCGCTGGCCCTGGGCCGCCATCACCCGGCCAGCCCTGACGATCCGCTCCGTATCCAAAAGGGAGCATTCTCCATCGCCCTGGATGGCAATGCTGTTCGCCATCAGGAGTTCAGGCGCCCCTTTGACAAACAGCGCGCGCCTGTCGCCGATGTCCCATAACGTCGCCGAGAACCCTCGTTCAGGTTCGAACGGAATGTCGAAAACGAGCTCCCAATCATTGCGGGTGTGCGAAACATCGATGCCCTGCATAAGGGCCGAGACGATCAGGGCCGATTCGGTAGGATCGCCGCTCGCCTGCAGTTCACCGCCGTCGAAAGAGACTTGTGCTTCGTTCGTCATTGCTCCACACAATGCGGTCAGCTCGGCGACCGTCAGGTCCTCCGGTGTCCTTACCGCCCGGGGTACAGGATGCATTCCGCTTTCCGGGCCGGGCACGGCGACTTCCATGCCGTTCGCCCAGATTCTCTGTACCGTCATGCGGTTTTCTGTGAGCGTGCCGGTTTTGTCGGAACCGATAATCGTCGTACTGCCGAGTGTTTCGACCACGGGCAGTCGGCGCACAATGGCGTTTCGGCGGGCCATATGGCGAACTCCGACAGCAAGCGTGATCGTGAAGGCGATGGGTAGTCCTTCTGGAACCGCAGAGACTGCCACGGCCACCGCCACGAGGAACATCTCAGACGTCGAGCGGCCGGACCACACCCCGGCGACGAAAGCGATAGCCGCGCAGAGGACAACGATGATGCCGACGGTTCGAGCCAGCGCATTCAACCGTAGCTGAAGCGGAGTCGAACCGTGTTCGACCTCCCGCATTTCGCCGGCTAATGAACCCAGCTCGGTTGAATCCCCCGTCGCGACAACCATTCCACGTCCGCGACCGCGAACGACCGTGGTTCCGGCAAAGACCATGTTGGTCCGGTCCGCCAGGCTGGCATCAGTCTCCAGGGCGTCGGTGCTTTTGGAAACGCTCTCTGATTCTCCTGTCAGCAGTGACTCGTCGACAAGGAGCGTGGTGACAACCCACAACCGCATGTCCGCGGGAACGCGGGTTCCTGAATCGAGCAGAACCACGTCGCCGGGAACGAGATTTTCAGCGTCGATGACAACGTCCTTGCCATCCCGGAGAACTCTGGCAGTCGAGCTCAGCAGATCACGCAGCGCGCGGACGGACTGCGCGGCCCGGCTTTCCTGAACAAATCCGATGGCGGAGTTGACGATCACGACCAGAAGGATGACGAACGCGTCGATCTCTTCGCCGATCGCCAGCATGATCACTGCGGCAAAAAGGAGCAGAAGGATGAGTGGGCTGCGAACCTGGGCGAGAGCGACTTCCAGCCTGGTCGCCTCGCGTTCCTGCGCGATCGAGTTGGGCCCAAAGCGGTCGAGGCGGCGAAGAGCTTCGTTGGAGGTCAATCCGTCGATACTGGAAGCGAGACTTGCAGACACCTTGCCTACGTCGATCGCATGCCAGCGTGGGGTGGAGAGATTCTCTGTTTGCCGATGATCGATGAGAGCCATCGTGTCTTTGCGGGTTTCAGAATGTTTGGATGCCACTCGACCATGGTCTCGCGGTCCGAGGGAGGGCATCGGAACACGGGACGTCCATGACGCATGAATGGAATTCCGTCACTGCGTCATCCCCCGACCCGATACACAAGCATCAGGCCTCCAGCATAAACGACCAGCCGCAACAGCGCGTCCGGCTCGATCAGCCAGATGTGCCTTTCTGCCTCGTGCAGAATCTCGATCCTCGTGAGCATCAGCAACAGGATGGCGAACATCCCACTCGCTGTGACTGATGGTTCTACGCTCGTCAGAACACCCGCGATGATCTTGGTCAGCGACATCGCGATCGCTCCGACCAGAAGTGGATTCACCGCCACTTTCGTCAGCAACCGTCTCTGGATAACCGACAGGTCGGCAACGGCGAGGATCAG
>JBFWRO010000500.1:0-3008 GCA_050248865.1 Thermomicrobiales bacterium
AGCAGGAGGATGGCCGTGTCTACGCGCTCCACGATTCGCCGGCGCCCCTCTTCCTGCGTCCGCGCGGCTGGCACTTGGTGGAGCGTCATCTGGAGGTCGCGGGCGAACTTAGCGCGGCCAGTCTTTTCGACTTTGGTCTCTACTTCTTCACAAACGCCCGCGAGCTTATCGACCGCGGCTCTGGCCCCTACTTCTACCTGCCGAAGCTGGAGAGCCATCTCGAGGCCAGACTTTGGAACGATGTTTTTACGACCGCGCAGGAGTTGCTGGGTATTCCCCAGGGCTCAGTGCGAGCGACAGTGCTGATCGAAACGATCCTTGCCGCTTTCGAAATGGAAGAGATCCTCTACGAACTGCGCGATCACGCCGCGGGTCTCAACGCCGGGCGCTGGGACTACATTTTCAGCATGATCAAGTTCCTGCGGGAGAGCGATCAGCACATCCTGCCCGACCGCGCACAGGTCACCATGAAGGTGCCGTTCATGAAGGCGTATTCAGACCTGCTGGTCAAAACCTGTCACAAACGCGGCGCCCACGCCATCGGCGGCATGTCGGCCTTCATCCCCACTCGGCGCGACGCCGAGGTCAACGAGAAGGCGTTCGCCGCGGTGCGTGAAGACAAGGAGCGCGAAGCGGGGGCAGGATTCGACGGCACCTGGGTTGCACATCCGGGTCTCGTGCCTGTTGCCATGGCGTGCTTCGACGACGTGCTCGGCGGCAGTCCCAACCAGAAGTCCCGCCAGCGAAACGACGTATCCGTGGAGGCTTCTGAGCTGTTGGATACCCGCATCGAGGACGGAGCGATTACCGAGGCAGGGCTCGTGCTCAATGTCAGCGTCGCGATTCAGTACATCGACAACTGGCTTCGCGGGAACGGCGCGGCCGCGATCAACAACCTGATGGAGGACGCTGCTACGGCAGAAATCTCCCGGGCGCAGGTCTGGCAATGGATCAGGCACCGCATGTCCACCACTGACGGAACGCTCATCGACCGCGACAGATACGTGCGTGTTCGCGACGCCTCGATCGCCGAGCTCGGTGGCCTCGAAACGAACCGGTATCGCGATGCCGCCGAGATTCTCGATGGTCTCATCCTCAACGACGACTTCGTCGAGTTCCTCACCCTTCCCGCTTACGACTTCCTGGATTGAGCCCCGCTGCCAGTCGAGAGGGTCTGTCACCTTACAGAGGACGGACCTTCTCGCAAAATACATAGATAGCCGCATGACCGATAGAGCGCCTGCCGGTAATCTGACAAGTGTCAGGAACACCGCGAATCACCGCGGGTTCAGGTGCTCTTGATCGAAGCGATTGTGGTAATGGGCATAAGTGGATGTACAAGGAGTCATATTGTGAAAATGACCTATCCGATGAAACCGCGTCCGAAGAAGCTCACTCAGCGGGCCGCGCGTCAACCGCGTGCTTTCAGTCCTGCGGACTTCAGCGATTGGCAGCGCAAACTCAGTAGCGTAAATGCGCGCTTCCTGTCCCAGGCGCCAGTGGTCACCATCTTCCCAGAGGGTGAATCGGACAGACTTGCGGCAGCCTGATCGCTCCCTTCATCCCTTCGGATGACAGAGAAACCTGCGAGTAGCTGGCTGGATGGAATCGTCGCGGTCCATCCTCCAGTCAGCGCTCCAGCGTAGCGCCCCGGGTGACGATGACCCGGCGAAGCACGAATCCACGAGATGAGAGCGTCAGAGATCTCGATCGCTCGCTGTCGTAAGACCAGAGAAGTGTGTCACACGATAGACGAAGCGAAGCTGTTCGACCTGCTGCGTGTGAACGAAAAATATATGACATCGAATTTGAAGGAAGCCTAAGATGGAAACCCTTGTAATCGGACGCTCGCTCGAACTGAAAAACCGGTCAATTGCCGGAAAGGTCCGGTCCTCGATCAATAGTCACAATGTGGCAATTGGCCTGGTGGCATCGACGTTCTATGCATTCTCTGCGTCACCGGCCATGTTCGAGATCACGGCGAGCATGGGATTGAGCAAGACGGCCCAGGTCAGCTGGTACGCCGGCACATTTCTGACGTCCGCGCTCGCCGGCATTCTGCTTTCCTGGCGTTATCGCATGCCATTGCCGATGGGGTGGTCGTTGCCGGGGCTCATCTTCCTGGCGGCATCGGCTACGACGTACAGTCATGCGCAGATTGTTTCCGGGGTTATCCTGGCGGGCTTGATCATGATTGCGGTCGGTGCTTCCGGCCTGGCCGATCGATTGATGGAGGTCGTGCCGTTGCCTGTTGCCACCGGCGTCTTCGCCGGTACGGTCTTCGGCTATGTATCCGCTGGCTTCGATAATCTCTCGGCGAGCCCGTTTATCGCGGGAATGGCGATTACCGGATATTTCGCGGCGGTCTCGTTCAACCGCCAGTGGCTTCCACCGATGGCGGTGGCAATGATCGCGGGTTTGGTCGCGGCTGCCACTCGTGGTCAGCTGAATGGCAGCGACGGTGACTTCTCACTGGCGGTGATCGCACCGGTGATGCCGGCACTCGACGCGGGATCCGCGGTGGCCATTGCGATTCCTCTGGTGCTCATGGCGATTGGCCTGGGCAATCTGCAGGGATTGGCCATTCTGAAGAGCGAGGGCTTCGACCCTCCGATTCGGACGGTGACCATCGCGTCTGGCGTCACGACATTGATCAATGCTGCCTTCGGAGGGCATGTTTCGTCTCTGCAGTCAAACGGGACGGCGATCATGGCGACCGCTGGCGCTGGTCCAAAGAAGCACCGGTACGTGAGCACACTCATTGCGTCGGTCGCGGCACTGACCATGGCCATTGCCGCGGGGTCGATTGGCGCTCTGCTGGGAATCATTCCAGGCGAGCTCGTCACGACGCTCGCCAGCCTGGCGCTCCTGGTTGCGTTGCTCGATGCACTGCGCAAGACGATCTCGAGTGCGTTCCCGATGAGTGGGTTTGTGGCGATGATGGTAGCTTCCTCATCGATGAGCCTGCTCGGGCTGGGGTCAGCCCTGTGGGGATTCGCGATCGGCAT
>JBFWRO010000501.1:0-2990 GCA_050248865.1 Thermomicrobiales bacterium
GCCCTCCATCTTGGCACCCTCGTTGCAGTCTTCTCCTTTTTTCGTAAGGATATCGCGCGAATGATCGGCGCTATCCCTACTGCGTTGAAACATCCTCTGTGGACGCTGAACGCTTCTGGCGAGGACAGTGGCGAATTGGATGTCGATCGGCACGCGATCTGGGGGAAACTCGGACTCCTGATCGTTATCGCGTCGGTTCCGGCCGGGATCGTTGGACTTCTGGGCGAGAATGCTATTGACGAGTACTTTCACGATGTCGCGAACATCGACAGTGCGATCGCGACCGTTGCGACGCTGTTGATTATCTTCGGTCTCATTCTCTGGTGGGCGGACAGGATCGGCAAGAAAAACCGCATAATTGCTGGGATGGTTTGGACAGATGCCGTCGTGATCGGCATCGCCCAGTGCCTGGCTCTCCTCCCTGGGGTCTCGCGATCGGGCATCACCATGTCTGCCGGCCTGTTCCGCAACATCAATCGCGCGGATGCCGCGCGGTTCTCGTTCCTGATGGGAATCCCGCTGATTACCGTCGCAGGGTTGAACGGCGTTATCGACATCGCTCGCGACTCTCCCTCCTCGACGCAAATCGCCGAAATGGCAGCCGGTATGATCAGCGCCGCTGTCTCAGGATTCGTAGCGATCTGGGGGCTGCTCCGGTTTCTGCAACGCTCCAGCACCACGGTGTTCGTCGTCTACCGGATCGCCGCCGGTGTTTCCGTGCTCATCCTGCTCAGTTCGCGATTCCGATAGGTCAGCCGGGAGCGGGTGAGCCAATCGGGCTGGCAGCTGGAGACGCCTGTGGCGTGGACGCCGCAATCGGTATCTCGAACTGAAGTGGCTGATTGAACTCGCCAAACTCGTAGATCATATAGTGCCAGGTGGAAATCATCGCTTCGCGGATGACGTAACCCGTTTCTTCGTCGACCCACCAGGCATACGTCGCCGGCGCGAACGTTTCCGAGACCGGGACGTGAAACATAATGATCTGCGTGGCTCGGTCGTTAACCATGACCGACTCGCCAAGCGCGAAATCTGTTGCTCCCTCGTAGAGCATCGGCCATTCGCTCACAGGCAGGATCGGCAGAAACTCCCGCTCGAACCAGTCGCGGCCAGGAGTGCGCTGAAAGCTGCGATCTCCGATCGTCAGCAGCTCGAATTGAGCGTTCACCATCCGCGCCGCCGGCACGCCGCCGTTGCCATCCGTGACCTCTCGCTGGCTGATGGAAACCATACCTTCGCCCGACGTGAGACGTTCGATGTATTTGATAGAGTGGGTCGACTCGATTTGTCTGAGCCCGGCCTCGAAGAAAGCCTGGGCTGAGTTGTTCTCGTCAGTGGAAACGATTTCCAGATCGTGAAGATTCGGGTCTGGCACCAGCAGATAGAAGACGGTCGATTGGGGATCATCGTCGGCGCGATAGAGTGTCACCGTAGCTTCCCACCAGCCGTCCGTCAGATCGACCGGTGTCTCGGTTTCGAACTCTGAGTGAGCGTTAGGCTGCAGGGAAAGCAGCTTCCCTCCGTCCGCATCGACAAGAGGCGCCAGCGTGAGGTCGACGCCTTCGAGGTCGGCGTCGAACGGTTCCAGAGCATCGCCTCCCTGTGTGAAGCTGACGGTGAAGAGGTTCTCTCCCTTCTGCACATCGTCGACGATCAGGTGGAGCCGAAACTCCGTGCTGCCGTCACGGTAGAGGGGAGCTGCGAGATCGAGCGCATCCGGAGCGTCGAGTTGTGGCTCCGAATCACCGCTGCGGCTCGTCAACAGAAACCCTACAACGGCAATGGCCGTGACTGCGAATACCGCTGCTGCCACAATCGCTGGTAGGGAAAGAGACGATTTCTCATGCTCGGGAAGATTATTGCGATCGGACATGCGCTGGTCGTAGCTCCATTCAAATGTTGCCTATACCCCTGAGGCGGTCGTCGGGTAGTACCAAAGGTCGACGCCACCGGTGAAGTGCCGTCCGTCATATCGCACGCAAGCAGGTGAGGCGAACTCGCTAAGCAGCAGCCGCTCGTCCTTGACATCGACGTCGTGCCCCATGCTTCTCAAGTCGTCCAGCGTGTTCGGATCGAACCGGTCGCTGGCTATCAGGCGGGCAGTTGACCGGTCGATGCGTGGCGCCGCCACCGCCTCCTGCATCTCGTAATCGTGGTCGATAAGATGTAGCGCGATCTGTGCCACGCAATTCATGATTCTCCTCCCGCCGCTTGCGCCCAGTGCGGCGAGGCCCCCACGCGGGCCGGAGACAATCGCTGGAGCCATATTGCTGAGCGGCCGTTTGCGCCCCTCGATCGAATTCGGTCTGCCAGGCTCCGGGTCGAACCACATCATGCCATTGTTCATGAGGATACCCGTGCCGGGAACCGTCACTCGACTCCCCCACGCGCTGAGCAGTGTCTGAGTCAATGAAACGGCAACCCCGTTTCGATCGATGACACTGAGGTGTGTCGTACTGCCACCGGAGGTGTAGTCAGGAATAGAGGGCTGCAACTGGTGGGCGACGCCGAGCCGCTGTTTCGTTCCCGGACGTGGGGAACGTGGGTCGGATTCGCCGAGTTCCGCAGCGCGTTCCGCGACATACGAATCGGATAGCAGCGCGTCGAGAGGCACTTCAGCGAAATCGGGATCCGCAAGATATGCGAAGCGATCGGCAAAAGCTGCGGCAAACGCCCTGGCCAACCGGTCGAGCAGCTTGGCGGAACCCGGCTCCTGTGTGCCGTCAAGCATCTCGTCGAGGAGAAGGAGGGACTCGGCGAGGGTTGTCCCGCCTGTGCCGTTTCCTATCGTCGTGACCGTCTGACCGTGGTAGTTCACAGTCAACGGCTTTTCGAACGCCGCTTCATAATGGGAGAAGTCTTCACTGGTGAAATGGGCGCCGCCCTCATTGAGATGATCGACGATTATGCGGGCCAGCTCCCCTTCGTAAAATTCGCGAGGACCGCTGTCGGCAAGGCGCCGCAACGAGAGGGCCAGGTCTGGCTGGCGA
>JBFWRO010000502.1:0-2980 GCA_050248865.1 Thermomicrobiales bacterium
TGGCATCTGATTGCGGTGCTCGGAGTTTCGAGCTGGGTGTTCTACGCACGGGTGGTTCGCAGCAGGGTGCTGACCGAGAGATCCAGGGATTACGCACGTGCGGCCAAGGCCATCGGCGCCTCGCAATCACGCGTGTTGCGCAAGTACATCATGCCCAACGTCTGGCAGACGCTTCCGCCTATCGCCTTACTCAACCTCGCCTTTTTCGTCATTGTCGAGTCGTTGCTGAGTTTTCTTTCGCTCGGGCTCAGTCCGCCTTCGCCATCCTGGGGATCGATTCTGGCCGATGGCCGTCAATACATGATGCTCGACCCGTGGATGGCCCTTCTTCCCGGCTTTTCGATCATCATTACCGTCATAACCATCAGCCTGGCTGCGGACGGGTTTGCCGATCTGCTCGATCCGAAGCTGAAGCACGGCACCTATCGCCGCCGCCCCTTGCGATCTCCGAGCCCGGCATCACTCCCCTCGGAAGCTCGGGAATTGCTGCTCTCGGTGAACGCCGTTTCGACGGTGTTCGAAACCGATGTCGCACCGATTCGGGCCGTCGACGCCGTCTCCTTCGAGCTGGAACGGGGCAAAGTGCTTGGCATTGTCGGCGAGAGCGGTTCCGGCAAGTCAACCCTCGGGTTCTCGATCATCCAGCTGCTCGATGCACCCGGCCGTGTCGTGGAGGGAAGCATTCGCTTCGATGGCACCGATCTTACTCGAATTTCGAACCGACACATGTCGACGATCCGGGGAGACAGGATCGGGATGATCTTTCAGGACCCGGGCAATTCGCTCACGCCAGTTCTGAGTGTTGGCTATCAGCTGGAGGAGACCGCGAGAAAAACGGGCGGGATTTCAGGGCGTCACACAACGTCCGTCGCTCTGGAAGCGCTGCGCGCTGTGGGCATCGCCGAGCCGGAGCGAGTTGTCCGTGCCTATCCATTCGAGCTCAGTGGCGGAATGCAACAGCGGGTGATGATCGCGCTAGCGATGATCGGCTCCCCCGAATTACTCATTCTCGATGAACCAACATCTGCGCTGGATGTGACGACTCAGGCACAACTGCTCGACGAGCTCGAGCGACTTCGCCGCGAGCGCGACATGAGCATGATCTTCATTACGCACGATATCGCGCTACTTGCCGATTTCGCCGATGACATTCTGGTGATGTATGCTGGCCGACTGTGCGAAATTGGGCCCATAGGCGAGCTGATCCAGCAACCGCGGCACCCATATGCCCGAGCTCTGCTCCAAGCCGTCGAACTTGTGAACGTCCCCGGCACTGACCGTTTGTCGGCTATTCCCGGCGATCCGCCGGATCTCTCCAATCGGACGCCAGGTTGTCCGTTTGCGCCGCGATGTCCGATGGTGATGCCCATTTGCCGTCAGGTCGATCCCGAGCCCATCGAGGTTGGACCCAATCATCTCTCCGCATGCCATCTGCATACGACGGACGCACAGGATGCCGCGGCATGAGGCATCCCCTTCTGCAAGTGCGCGACCTTACGAAATATTTCGAGATTCGAAAAAGCCTGCTCGGTCGCACCTCGACGACATTGAAGGCCGTCGACGGTGTGACGTTCGATGTCTTTCCCGGGGAAACCGTTGGAATTGTGGGGGAAAGCGGATGCGGAAAATCGACCCTGGCCCGAACCTTGATGTGGCTGGAGGAACCGACTTCAGGATCGATCACCTTCTCCGGCGCGCCAATTTCCAGCACCAACGCATCCAGCTTACGGCGCCAAATGCAGATCGTCTTCCAGGATCCATACACCTCGCTGCCGCCCCGGATGACTATTGAAGACATCGTTGCCGATCCGATTCGCATTCACGAGAAGCGTTCTCAGTCGGAGATTCGGGAATCGGTCCGGCGGCTATTGACTGAAGTTGGCATCGGGCCCGAACGCGCCGGCCTGTATCCGTTTCAGTTCAGTGGCGGTCAGCGACAGCGAATCGGCATCGCCCGCGCCCTGGCGGTCAACCCGCAATTGCTGATCCTGGATGAGGCAGTCTCCGCGCTCGATGTCTCGGTTCAGAGTCAGATCCTCAACCTGCTCAAAGATCTGCAACAGGATCTCGGACTCACCTACATTTTTATCTCTCACGATCTGGGGGTGGTGCGCTATTTGAGCGATCGGGTCCTGGTGATGTATCTCGGCAAGGTCGTCGAAGAGGGGCCAGCGGCAGAGCTATACCGGGAACCGCATCATCCCTACACGCGAGCGCTGCTGTCCGCGATTCCCACATTGAAAGGACGCCGGGCCGAACACACGCGACTGAGAGGCGAGCCGCCAAAACCAACCTCTCCCCCGCCTGGGTGCGCATTTCACACTCGCTGTCCGATGGCACAGCCGGTGTGTTCGGTAGAAGCGCCCGTGCTGCGACCTTCGGGACCAGGTCGATCCTCGGCGTGCCACTTCGCGGAGTTGCTCGCCGAATCCGGGACGCTGTAAACTCATGCGCCCCGGATGCCTTCGGAATGATCTGTTCCTGCGCAGGTCGACCAACGCGCCTAACCGTCAGAGTCAGAAGTATGATCACACCATGCGAGCCGGCCGCCAGGAACTGGCCTCCCGGGATTCGTGACCTGACGTGAGGCAGTGGTTTCCTCAAATCAGGAATCGAAGGCGCCGATTTGTTGCATCAGCTGCAACCCGTTGTACTCTCCCCAGCGCTCCACAACGAGCCCGTCTTCGACTCGCAGAATATCTATGCCGGTCATCGTCACGACGGCGCCTGACGGCGGGATGCCCATCAATTCTCCTTCGTGGGTCCCCACGGCAGTCCAGCGAAGCACCACGCGATCGGTTCCCACGACGATGTCATTGTTGGTCAGCGTCAGGTCCGGGAATGCTGCGCGAAAGGCGACCAGAATATCGCCCATTCCTTCCCGGCCAGGCGCCTGCCCGGGAAATGCGTTGTGATCGATGACGTCCTCGGCGACGAGACCCGCAAGTATTCCCAGATCGCCCTCCCCCCAAATTTCCAG
>JBFWRO010000503.1:0-2979 GCA_050248865.1 Thermomicrobiales bacterium
GTTGTTTTCAGAGATTTTCGGATACTTGAAGTCTTTGGGGACGGCCACCGGGACCAGGGCTCGGCCGCTGACGACGTTGCCGCGGTAGGTGACGACGACGCTGGTGTCGCCCGGACGTAACCCGGTCACCTCGCCGTCGCGGTTGATCTCGGCGACGTAGTCGTTGTTGACCCGGAACTCGGAGAAGTAACTGAGATCCTCCCGACTGCCGTCTGCGAACTCGACCATCACTTTCAGTCGGGCCTTCTGTCCTGGCTTCTCGAACATTTGCTCTTTGGGCGTCACCTCGACCCGCTTGACGGTGCCGCTTCCTGGCTCATAGCGGGCACCGTTGGCGATCCACTCCCGGATCAGCCGGTAGGCGGGGGAGTTGCGGTCGAATCGCCGGCCGCCCCCATGCTGCACTGCCCCTGTGGCCTTGAGCAGCAGCAGGCTCTGGTCCGGATCGACCAGGTTGATGCGACGGCCAAGATTGTCGCGGGCGATGGCCTGGTAGTCCTTCTCCGCGGAGTAGCCGAAGAGGCTCAGGTAGAATCCACCTTTTCCCTGGAACGACCCGTGGCAGGCACCGGCACTACAGCCAGCGCGCCCGAGCAGGCCAGCGATGTGGCGCTCGAAATCAACCTTCTCAATCTTGCGACCGCCGGGCAGGGACACGGGCGCGGCTCGGAGGGAACTGATCGGCGAGAGGAGTAGGCAAGCGAGTAGGCCGAAGGCGATCGGGTGAGGAGTGGCGTTACGCATCTAGTCGATCCTCCAGAAGCACCACGGAAGGCGGATGATGGGTCGGCGCGGAGGGCAAGGAGTAACTGCGAAGTATCATAGGCCAATGAGAGGACTGTACCGGGAACTTAGCAACCGAACAACACTTTTCTGAAAGAACGAGGAGCTGACAGTTCCCCATCGCAAGCGATACTTCACTTCCCCCCTCGGCTCCAATCCGCACAATGCCCTGATATCACACCAGGAACCCACAGCCACGGGGTCGCCGATGATGAGCCGATGTCCCGATTGCTCCGCTCAGCAAATCCGGACGGCTGCTGCGCAAGTTGAATATCGTCGCCCTGATACTGAAACTCCCCGTGGTCGCGGTGGTGCTGGGCGTGTTGTGGGCCATTGTGTGGGTGGTGATGCGGTGAGGCGTGGCCGCCCGGCACTTGTGGGCAAACTCTCTTCCAAACTGCTCGCGATCCGTGGCAGTCTTGCGCGACTGACTTTTTCCACGCCACGTCCCGGACAACAGAAGCAGCGTCTGAAGTTGATCGAGGATCTCACCGAGCAAGAGCAGGGTCTGGCAAAGGAACTACGTCAGGTCGGCAGCAAGGCTGCGCCGCCTGACTGGGTCGAATTGGCTGAACTTCGCAAACCCCTGGTTGCTGCCGCACATTGGCAAGAGCAAGCGCTGGTTCATCAGTCCCGATGGCAACCTGTGGCTGGTGCCCTTCAAGACGCTCACTCTGATGGATGGCAAGTATGCCATCGAGAAATTCCACATCAGCTCGCCGACTGGGAAGCAAAACCCATCGGCGAGCGCGACACGTGCGCCTCCGGTTTGAGGCGAATGAACTCACGTCCCCCGCTCGCCGGTCACCTTCAGCTTTCTCTTATCCCTTCCACCGTCCGCACACCGGGCCGCATGGGGGGCCGCTCGACTGGCACGCACTCGGCAAGTTTGCCGCCTCGCTGGGCGGCTTCGCCGGCAGGCTCAACTGGCGTTCCAGTTTCTTGCCATGACAACTGGGGCACTCCGGCTCGTCCTGGCCGAACACCAACGCCTCGAAGGGATGCTGGCACTCCTGACAGACATACTCGTACAGTGGCATGAAACTCACTCCAATCGTCATTGAGAAACGTCGTGTCAACCGATCGCTTCGTCTGGAAGTTCGACCAGGCCCAGCGCCTCATCCACCTGACGTAATTCCGGCGCACAATCCGGCGGCAGCGTACGCTGATAATTGTCATCACCCACCACACCATTGTACACCTCACGCATGAGTCCCGCAGCCATCTCACGCAGGGCGTCGGCAGTGAAGTCCGTGGCAGGAGTTGCGACCGGGCGCAGGAACAGCGCCAGTCGCACCGCCGGGGCATTCTTGCGCATGTAGTTGACCGCGTAGAAGGTGAGGCCGGCCACCCAGAACGCTCCCGAGCGACGCCACAGGCCCAACTTCGCCCGCCAGGCCGCGGCAGACGCCTCATCGCCCGGCGCCGGCGGACGGCTCTCCCACACAACGAACGGCAATTCGCTTCCCTCGCAGGTTGCATCGAAGGCCATGGCGCGAACAGTCGCCTCGACCAACCGGGTCCCCACCCCCTGACCGCGCGCCTGTGGATCGACGCCGAGGTAGGTCAGATAGCCGCCATATCCGGGGATGTGCAGGGCGTTGGCAAAGCCGAGGACGTGATCAGGGGAATTTTTCTCGCCGCGTGGTCCGGCAAGGATCAGGTGAGTACCCCAGCGACCAGGCCGCCAGGACGCGCGACGGCTGACCGCGCCAGTGATCCACTGCCAGGGAATGCGTTCGTCAACGTGCAGCGTTGTCTCGTACAGATGCCGGGCCTGCTCAACGCAGGGTGCATCGGCGTCCAGGGCTTCCCAGCAGATCAGATCGCCTGTCATGATAGCACCGCCGTTCTCGGCGGTTCATTGTAACGGATAGTGCGAGCGGCGTGCCGGGCGAGTACCCGGATTTGTGGGAGAATTTGTGAGCTGAGATTCTTTTCTTTCTGCGGCTGGATCTGGTAGGATGGGAAAAATGTGTCCTTCGAGCGAAACCTTGCAACAATCATTGTCCTGATACTGTCGCGTCGGCGTTTCCTGGGTAGAGACTTTGAGATTCCTGAAAGAGAGACGTGCAATGGGGCCCGTCGGGTGGTTGCGAATCGCCTTCGTTTGCATTGCCTCCAGCACCTGTGTCTTGCTGCTGTCAGGCCAGACCAGCGCGCCGAAAGGCAAGAGTTATGCCCTGGTGGTTGGCG
>JBFWRO010000504.1:0-2978 GCA_050248865.1 Thermomicrobiales bacterium
GATCAGGAATCTGTTTCGGCCTGGCCATGCCGACTACACCTACTGGGCCAAATATGGTCATCGCGATCATCGAGGCGGCGGCCGGTCCTCCGCTCGTGAAACCTGGGGGCGCGTCGCGGCCGGAGCGATCGCCCGCAAAATATTGATCACCCAGGGGTGCGAAGTTTTCGGTTTCGTGCGTGAGCTGGGCGGCATCGAGATGCAGACATTCGACAGGGACGAAATCGAGCGCAATTTGGTCCGCTGTCCAGATCCCGTTGCCGCGCAGCAGATGGTCGATGCCATTGGCGTTGCCAAAGCGGAAAAAGATTCCTTGGGCGGAATCGTGGAAGTGCGATCGACAGGAACGCCAGTCGGACTCGGCGAACCGATCTATGACAAGGTCGATGCTCTCATCGGACAGGCAATGCTGAGCATCCCGGCGGTCAAGGCCGTGGAAATCGGCGAGGGATTTGCCGTTACCCGCAAGCGTGGATCGGAATCCAACGATGGATTTACGGTCGAGAACGGCAGAATCAGAACGTTGAGCAACAATGCCGGGGGAACGCTCGGCGGCCTCACATCAGGCGAGGATATTATCGTTCGCATAGCCGTCAAACCAACCTCCTCCGTCGAGAAGGTTCAGCAGACTGTCGATACCGATCTCAACCCCCAGACGATCGTGGTCGAAGGCCGGCACGATCCATCGGTTTGCCCTCGCGCGGTCCCGGTGGCCGAGGCGATGCTCGCCGTTGTCCTGGCTGACCTGATGTTGCGAAACCGGGCAGCAAGAATCGATTGGCCCGCCGACTGAGTCGGGCATGACGTCGACTGCTATCGCGTCCTTGTCGCCTCGGCAGCGACGATCAGTCGTTCCGAGTCGTCTGCGAACGGATCGAGTTCATACCCGCCGTAGAGCGCCACCTCTTCGAATCCTGCAACCTCGAGCATGAGCAGCAGCTCGCCTGGGGTGAGATACCGCTGAGTCATCGACGTGGCATGCCGGGTGATGCCCCCGGTTACAGAAGTGCGGTCGTACCAGATATGCGATTCGATGGTCTGCGTCGCCGGGTGCACTGAGGAGGAGGAAAATCGATGAACCGCGGATCCGTCGGCCGATCGCCACGACCCGTCGAATCCGTACGAGCCATCGAGCGTCTGCAACCGCGAAGGCGTCGCATGCATGATGTCGATCAGCAGCACGCCGCGTGGATCGAGTGCCTGACGAGCCGAGGTCAGGGCTTCGAGTTGCCCATCGGCCGTTTCTATGTGACTGAGCGCGCCGAGCGCCAGAATGACCACACCAAAAGGTCCTCCCGGCATGGATCTCGCGTCGACCATCTCGGCGTTGAGGAGCGTCAGCTCGACGCCGGCCTCGTCGGCTCTCCTCCGCGCCCCGGCCAGCATCGGTTCCGATCGATCCGCGCCAACGACCCGGTAGCCATCAGCGGCGATCGGCACCGCGACCCTTCCGGTTCCGCAGGCCAGTTCGAGCACCGGGTCGCCGGCTGTTTCCACGTACTGTCTGTAGAAAGCGACATCTTCGACGAGACTGTCGTGCTCGAGGTCGTAGAATTCTGCGATCGACGCGTAGGCGTCAAGCATGTTCATTTCAGATTCCATGGAAAAAGAGCAGCCAGCGAATCTGGCTCTGCGCACATTGTAAAGGCCTGCCATGGCGAAACCAGCATCGAAAACAGAAACAGGCGACTTCAAGGTCGTCGCGTCCAACCGGCGGGCATTTCACGATTACCATATTCTGGAAACCCTCGAAACCGGAATGGTGTTGACAGGAAGCGAAATTAAGTCGATTCGCGACGGGAAGATTTCCCTGGCAGAGGCATATGCGCGGATCGACGACGGCGAGCTCTGGCTGATCGGCGCGCATATCGCGCCGTACTCCCATGGTGCGTATGCGAACCACGACCCAATGCGGCCACGTAAGCTCCTCGCTCACTCGACGGAAATATGGGAGCTGAAACGCACCGTCGAGCAGAAGGGAATGACCCTTGTCCCACTGCGGGTTGTCCTCAAGCGAGGCAAGGCTAAGGTCGACATCGGGGTGGCAAAAGCGAAGAAACTTTACGATAAGCGCGCCGCGGAGTCCGAGCGTGAATCGCAGCGCGATATTCAACGCGCCTTGCGAGAGCGCGGCTGAGCCATCATCTGCCGAAAACGCCGGGTGATAAAGGCTCACGATCTGCGATCTGCGGCCGACGACTAGGGTCGGCGAACCAACCGTACACGATCAAATGTGCTAGAATATCTTCAGCGCAAGGTTGCGCGAACATCTGGGGATGTTTGGTTTCGACAGGGTCGGAGGTTAGTTTACTGCGTGCCGAAGCGCCCAGGCCTTCGTAAAAATGGGCAAAACAAGAACTGGCACCTCTGAGATGCCTCTCGCTGCCTAAGTCACACGACCTCTAGTCAGCGCGTCCGTCCGGACCTTTCCCTGCCGGGACCGGGTACGGGCGTCACCCATGCAAGGGCGCGATGGTGAAGTCCGTTGGAGCGAAACCATCTAAGACAGTCCAACTCACTCATCGATATCCTGTCGGCGGGAAGATCGATGAGTAAATGAAACACCGACTACGCACGTAGCATGTATTCGACCAATGGTTCTGGACGGGGGTTCGAATCCCCCCATCTCCACCAGATCGAAAAAGCCCCGGCATTTCGCTGGGGCTTTTGCACATGCGACACCCGTTCAACCGTCGCAGTTCTCAAACGGGGATTCCATACTCTCGAACATCAGGAAGTGCTGGTCAGTGCGGGGTCCATGATCGGGATCGGAGAAGTCGTGTGCTTTCACTGCCTGCTCAAAGCTGAGAGAGAACGCGCTCGATACCACTTTAGATGATCGTGTAAAGACTCCAGGGCGCCGGGCTCCGGGTCTCATACCCGCCGCCTGCCGACCACCTCGTTCCAGCGCTGCCCCGTGGCGTTGAGTACCCGCAAGTGAATCGAAACGGTCGGACGGTCCAGATGCATTCTCCGCT
>JBFWRO010000505.1:0-2976 GCA_050248865.1 Thermomicrobiales bacterium
GTTTTCTTCGCCCGGGGGATGCCCGCAAGGCTCTATGACGGGAGTTGAATCGACTCCACGAGGTCACGGGCCCGGCTCAGCCAATCATGATCGGTGTCATCGGGAACCGAGCAACCATTCGCCAGGATGAACTTGCGTCCGTTCGTCTGAGCAACGGCATCTTCTGCTTCCGCCAGAATCGCCCCCTCCGGCCCGTTCGAGAGTGGCCCGAATTCGTGCCAACCACCCATAAGGCAGGTGCTCGTCTTGGTGCGGGCTTCGCGAAGTGACGGGCCAGCGAGCCGGTCGGACCAGTTCAACACGGTGACCGGATAGTCGAGAACCGAGTCGAACATCAGATCCTTTTCGCCGTGGATGTGCAGGATATTGAGCCAGCCATCAGAAGCGCCGCCGAGGGCAATCAGGTCGTACGGCCGGCCGATCTCGCGGTATAGCTCGTCAGACATCAGCGATCGCGTGCAGCCCTGAATCGCGAAGAACACTCCATCGGCGCCGGCATCGATCACCATCTCGATCTGCTTGCGGAGATTCATTGCGACGGTATGCAGGGCCTCATGAACAATCGCCGGCGAATGCCGGGCATGCTCGACGACCAGCGACTTCTCACCGGCAAAGTACATGAGCTCGGCCAATGGGCTGAAAACCGTCACCACGATCGGCACGTCGAATCCGGCCAGTTCACGAAGCACCTTCACCGCTTCGATACGCTGGCGCATATAGCGAGAACGCTCGTCGATCGGTTCCAGCAGCCGCCAGTCCTCCACCGATTTGATCGATTGATGGGGGAATGGATAGGGAATGTCTGGCATGATCTTCGCGATGTCCAGATCGAAGTCGTGCACGAAGAACTTGTAGGTGGCCTCGGCCAGCTTGCGTCCCGAACCTTCCGGTCTGAAGTGATGCCAGAAACACACGGGTAGCCGGTCGACTTCTTCGCCATTGATGGCCAGTGACACTCTTTCCCATGGTGAGAGTCCCGCCAATTGCGAAGAATCCATCAGGAACGGAATGTCCGGCAATGCTTCACTTCCCATCGCTGATGTCCCCTCGAAACGATTGCAGGTGTTCCGCCTGCGGTCGTCACCACACTCGCCTGAATCGAATCCTAGCACAGGGGTATTCCCGTGCTGTTCATCACTCAGGAGGAGGCGTCTGCCGGGATCCGCGAACCAGTTTCGGCGCCGCGATAATCGATCAGGGCCGGCAGACGCGGGAACACCATGAAGAGCCATGCGGCGGACACAAAGTAGGCGATGGAACCTAACCCGAACGCAGCGCCGAAGCCACCTGTGGCATCCTGAAGAAAACCACTGGCTGAGGTCGCCATCGCCGAGAAAACGCTCCATGCGCCAGCCGAGACTGCTGCAAACGTCGTGCGTTGCACGGCTGGCAGTCGCTCCATGGCTTCGCTGATGAACGTCGCGCCAGTTCCGTCGACAACGCTGTAATGCACAAAGAAAAAGAACAGTACGAGAGGCAATGCGGCGATCCCCACAGCGCCAATGATCATCGATCCACCCAGAAGTCGCAGTAGTCCCATCGCGCGCAGGGGACCGATTCTGGTGGCGAACGAGGGAATCAGCAAGGCGCCGATGCCGCCTGACAACTGCATGATGCTGACAGCGGTGCCGGTAGCTCCCGCGGAGAGCCCGAATCGCTCGTCGAAGAACAGCGACATATACGGCCGGACCGAGTTGTAGCCGGTGGCCATGCCCATTTCGGGAACGAGCATCAGCAACATCACCGCCCAGAAGGCCTTGCCGGTGAAGCGTGGGGCGCGATCGTGCCGCGTGGGGACCGAGGCGGTGATGACCGGGGATTCAGCTGGTATTCGCCAGTAGCACAGCGCCTGAGAAAGATCGAGGAGCATAACCACCATTAGAGCCCCGGCGTACATCCCGGTGTTCGACGCCCCGGCCAGGGAAAGCACCTCCGGCACCCAGCCTCCGATCAGGCCGCCAACGGCGAAACCGGCCGTAAGCAACGAAAACTTGATGGCGAAAACCTGTGGCCGGTGCTCCGCAGCGGTTGTTGAGGCGAGCAGGGGGTCGCCCATGATCCAGAATGCGTTGCTTGCCATTCCTGCCAGCAGACAGCCGAGCAATGCTGGGGCAAGAAGGTTCGACGGCGCCAGAAGAATAATGGCGATCCCCGACGCCGCGATGATCGGGGCGATAAGAAGCACGGACCGGCCATACCCGCGTGAGTTCAGAATCGTCAGGGGAGCGCCAAAGACGAACAGGGAGATGGCGACAGCGCCCAGCATCAAACCCGTCTGTGATGAATCGAATCCGCGTTCCTTGGCGAAAAGCGGAAAGGCAACGTTGAAGGCCAGCACCCGCATCGCGAACATGAAGCCCGCTACCAGAAACCACTGACCTCGTCCCGCGGCGTGCCAGGCTGTTCGATATCCCGCCAGAAGGCTCGCTGCCCCGTTCACCGGCTACACCCGGTGTTGGGACAATCCCATCCGTTCCCGAACGAGGGTCATTTTGGTTCGAGCCTGCGCGCTGGCTCGTTCCGCGCCGTCCCGCAGGACATCCTGGGCAACTTCAGGTTCGGCCTGCAGATCGGCAAACCGTCTTTGGAACGGCGCCAGCGCTTCCACGATCACGCCCGCTAGATCCCCTTTGAAGGCGCCGTACCCCTTGCCAACATAGCGGTCCTGAACCTCCTGCACGGTGATTCCAGCAAAGAGGGAGTAGATGCTGATCAGGTTGGTCACGGCCGGTTTGTCCGGCGCCGCCACGACCTCTGAGCCGGAGTCCGTAACGGCGCGCTTGATCTTCTTGGTGATTTCTGCCGGCGTGTCGGTCAGCGCGATGTAGCTGCCCGGATTTCTATCGCTCTTGCTCATTTTTTTCGTCGGGTCGTCGAGCGACATAACCCGCGCGCCATCCTTCTTGATATCTGGCGTCGGGACCACGAACGTGTCACCGTACCGCGAATTGAAGCGCTGAGCGACGTCGCGGGAGA
>JBFWRO010000506.1:0-2970 GCA_050248865.1 Thermomicrobiales bacterium
GAGAGCGATTTCGGCATATGCCCATTTCGGATGAAACCAGATCCAGGCAAAAAGCAGCGCGGAACCCAGGAAAATGAGACCGATCACGGTCGAGGTTTGAGGGAGCAGTTCCCAGGGAAAGTTGTCACTGGACTGAACCGTCAGGGCTGTTCCGATGGGAATGAGCACGAAAAGGAAGATCAGGCAGGAGATCCGAACATACCGAGGCATCTCCCGACGATCGTTCAGCGCAATCGACCCGCTCAAGCGAGAGAGGACCAGGGCCACAATTCCCGTCAGCACCGCTGCCGCCACGTGCCGAACAAGATCTGATTCGTCGTGCCGCCACCACCGCAGCGCGAAATAGCCGCCGATGCCCAGCGAAACGACCCCAATCTCCAAACTGATCGGCTCGAAGGCGGCGATGTCTCGTGTCAATCCGACCCAGAGCATCGGCACAGCAATCGCCATCAGAATCGACGCGAGAAAAATGTAGGTCATGCGCTGGTCGTCCCATGGCCACAGCCGGGTCGCCCACGTTTGCCGGCGGGCAAGTCCAAAGGCGAGGATCGAAAGCGCGACCCCGACCGCCACGAACATCCAGTGAATCCACCTGCGCGCTGCCGATTCGAGCATTTCCATAGACACCCCCCGCTTGCGAGGAATCATCAGGACGGCTACTGAGTTCACGTTGCCGGAGTTCACTTTCGCGATACTGTTTCTCAGTGGAAGTATGCATATGCCCCGCTGCGTTGACGAGAGAGCAGGGTTGACCGGGTTGTTCGCGGACTGAGCGTGAGAAAATCATGCTCCGCATTGACGACAGTGAGAGAATTGGGTGGTTGGCAGGGCGTTGAGCACCGGAACGAGGCAATGGTGGACAGCATGAACTCGATGACCATGAATCGGAGACGTTTACTGGGAAGCGCGGTAGCGGGCGGGGCACTCGCGGTCACCCTTCAGTCTCCGATTGTTCGCCGGGCGGGCGCCATGTCGCATCAATCGCCGGAGGCCTCGCCGTCTCCCACCATTCCGGAATCGCTCTTCGACGTCACATTCCTCCGCGACTGGCAACCCGAAGGAAAAGCTCAGGGCGCGTTCTACCGGATCACCCTGCAGCCGGGCGATGAGCTCACCTACCTTCCCGGACCCTATTGCGGCTGCAGCGGCGAAACGATCAAAGAAGGAACCGCGGCAGAAACGATCACCTCGGGGGTCTACACCGTCCGCCTCGATCGCCCGTTCATCGTGCGCCATGCTGGTGAGGACGATCAGGACATCGATGCCGACACCGAAATCGCCCTCACCTCGGGTGACGTGGCCATCTATCCCGATGCCCTCGCCTTCGGCTCGCTTCGCAACACCGGCAACGAACCGGTTGTCATCTTCGGCGCGTCGATCACCAGCATCGACGTCGAGGCCGGCACCTTTACCCCGCCTCTGCCCGAAGACATGAGCGCCCGCCTCAGTGTCGCCGTCTACGACGCCTGGCAAACACTGGGCGAAGGAGATATTCCTGCCCGGCTCACCCGCCGGACATTGCCCGCCGGCGAAACCCTCGGACCCTGGGTCATCGATGGACTCGAAGCGATCCACGCCCAAACCGGCGAGTTCCACTCTTCGATCATCCCGCCCGGCCAGGCCTCTCCCACTGGCGATCCGCTCTTCGTTCGCGAAGGAGGCACGGCCGCCTTCCGAAAAGTCACGCCTGGCGCTCAACGCTTTCTGCAGAATCAGACAGATGCCGACGCCATCCTGCTCACTCTCAATTTCCTGCCAGCTACCTGATCCTTGCCTACGCCTTTCGAGGGGTCCAATCGCCGGTCGTACCTGTTAGGATCACCGTGGAGAATCGTGCAATCGTCTCCACTCTTGCGAGACTGATGGAAAGGCTCACAGCATGGCATACGGACCCGTGGAGTTCGTCGTCATCAAATTCCCTGGCAATCAATTTTCCGGGGAAATCGTTCCGGCAATGACAGCGTTGATCGAGGCAGGCACCGTCCGGATCATCGACCTCCTCTTCGTCATGAAGGATGCGGGCGGCACTGTCGGTGTCGCCGAAGTCAATGGACTCGGCGATGCGCTTGCCGCGGTTCTCGAACCGATCGCCCAGACGGAGGACGAACTGCTTTCCCAGTCTGATGGCGAAGCCATCGCCGAGTTGCTCGAACCCAACTCCTCAGCGGCGCTGATTCTCTTCGAGAATACGTGGGCCGCCCGCTTCGCTCAGGCCGTCCGCAACGCCCAGGGCGAAGTTATCCTGAACGAGCGGATTCCTCGCGCCGTCATCGATGAGTTGCTTGCGGATGTCCTGGAGGAACTGCACAGCTAGAACGACGAAAACGGCAATCACGGTACACAGGAGGAAACAGCAGCCATGATGCGACGAAGAGGCGGACGGGGCGTTGTCGGAACGATGGCCACAACAGCTGTTGTGGTCGGTACGGCGAACGCGGTCACGAACAAGCAGCAACAAAGGCACGCGGGCAAGGCCGCCGCACAACAGGCAGCGTCAGCAGAGCAGCAGCAACTTGCAGACATGCAGGCCCAGATGCAGGCGATGCAGGCCCAGCAGGCCATGGCCGCTGCCGCTCCTGCGGCGGCCCCGGCAGCCGGTGGCTCGGACCTGATGGCGCAGCTGCAGCAGCTTGCCCAGATGAAAGATCAGGGGTTGCTGACCGATGCGCAGTTCGAAGCGGCCAAGACCAAGCTCCTTGGCGTGTAAGGGGTCAAGTCTGACCTCGGTTGACCGCCGTCAGGACACAGCGGCGCCGCGCCATCGCCAATAGCGCGGCGCCATCGATTTGTCACCACGGAGTTTCTGCATGCCCATGGGCCCCGTCGAGCTGATTATCCTTCGCTTCCCCGGCAGCGAGTTCACCGCCGGAGTCGCCGATGAAATCAACGCGCTCATCGACTCTGGACTCGTTCGCATCATCGACATGCTCTTCGTCATGAAAGACGAAGACGGCACTGCGCTGGTGGTTT
>JBFWRO010000507.1:0-2964 GCA_050248865.1 Thermomicrobiales bacterium
GAATCGCCGCCTGGCCGACACCGGTCCAGACCATCCGGTCGACGACCCGGTAAACCTGTTGTCGACCGTATGCGGCGATCCCCTGCTCCTCGTTAGCAGATACTCCGATTTCCACGACCGTGAGCGCCGTGCTGTCCCGCCGGCCACGCCAATCCGCCGTGCCAGGCATCAGAGGAATCTCCGACTGACCCGCCACATCGATCAACAGCGCGTACCGCTTGCCGTCCGTCGCCGATCGCTGCCTCGGGTGAGCACCCTGCATGCGGGCGATATGACGTTCGGTGAAGAGCGTTCCGGCATCATCGAGCTCCTCCAGAAAGTATTCCGTCTTGATATGGGGGTGCTCTGCGCCAAGCTGATCGATGCGTTGCCGGACGTACGCGTCATATGCCGGTAGCTGCGCGGCAACAAAATCCCAGGCGACTTTCCACACCCGCCCCTGTGCGTCCCCGGGCAATTGCTCGAGATAGCGCATTTGTCTCGCCAGAAGCGTGTGACGGCTCCACACGGTGCCCAGGTAGACGGTCGTCGCATTCGTCGTGGCCGCCATCGGGCTGAAAACGGCATCCCATTGCGCCGGCAGGATGTCCTGCGTTTCGTTGGCCACCAGCAAGAGGCTCGCCGTCTGCCCTCGCGCGCTGGCCATGGGCGACGCCGAGAGAAAGCGCGCCGAGGCCTTGCCGAGTTCGACGATCATTCCCTCCCGTGTCCGCGCCCGCCGCGCCAGACCAGCATCCCGCAATCGCTCCATCAGCCGGTCGCGCATGGTCAACCCCTGCGGACGAAACGTCGGAGCGACCAGAATCACGTTCCCTCCCGTTTTGCGATGCTCCACCAGGATCTGAATGACGATCTGCGCGAGCAGCTCATCCTTACCGGCCTGGCGGCTGAACACGACCACATGCTGCTCGCCCCGCCGCCCGTGCACGCTTCTCAGAATCGCCTCGGCAGGACCAAGCTGGTAATCCCGCAACCGGTGATCGCCAAACCACTTCGCGGAGAACGCGGCCACTGACAGCCCTCGGTCATCGAGTCGGGCAACCCCTTTGCGTTCTCCCTTCAAATCCTGCTCCGTGCCCTACGTCCCTATCCCCAGCGTTTTCATCACGATATCCACCGCAACAGTTCCCGCCAGCAACCAGAACAGCCCATTGATCCGGTTGCGAATCTCGCGTACGTCGTCGCTGAGACGCTCTACCATCTGCCGCGTCATCACTTCGTACATGCTCCCGGGACGCAAATCGACCTCGCTCTCACGATGTGTCTCGCTCATCGTTCTCCTCCTCCCCCGCCTCGCCGACTCCTTCGTCAGCGGACCAGATCGCATCAGAACTCGTCGTCCTCAGCCGTCGCCAGCTGGTGCTGCAGCCGCTCCGCCTGCACGATCGCGGTCGTCAATCTCGCCGTCCCGGCCACAAGCCGGCTGAGATCCCGCTCCTCGTTCAGTAGTCGTTCGAGCACCGAGCGTAGCGCGACGATCTCCCGTGAGAGACCCGGACAGGTCCCTTCCATGGCGCGCACCTCCTCTCCACATCCTCGCCACCATAGAGAGGACGGCGCCCGCGACGGCAATTCCCCAGAATCTGGGGAAATCCTGCTATCCCCGCCTGCAAACGGCGTGATTCAACCTGCTTGCACTGCCCTCATTTGCCGTGTACGGTTGCCATGTTGGTGGACCATGTCCGTCGTGGAAAGAGAGACAGAGGAGAGGATCCTATGCGGAAACTTCTGGCCGTATTCATGCTGATGACAATGGTCGGATCATTGTCGTTGCCCACTGCCGCCTCAGCGCAGACGCCAGACACTGAGGCTGGCATCGGCCAGCCTGTTCCTATCTACAGCGTGGATGGCAACCAGATCGGAACGCTCACCATCAACGCAATCCTCGATCCATTCGAGGACTACGATCAGTCCTACAGTCCACAGCGCGGATATCACTTCGTCGCCCTCGATGTCACGATCGCCAATACGTCGCAACGAGCCTTCAGCGCTGATCCCTATTCCCTGCAGGTTGTCGACGCGGAGGGGTTCATCTCGAACTCGACCTTCGTGACACCGGCGGAAACCTTCACCACTCCGGCTCTCGAATATACCGATGCCCTCGCTCCCGGAACCGACATGAGCGGGATGGTTTTCTTCGAGGTCTTTAGTGGTTCGTCGCTATCCCGGGTGCTTTACGCGCCCAGCTTCGAGATTCTGACGACTGTCGCCGATTTTCGGTCTGAGCAAACTGCCGCCGGAACACCAGTGAGCGTCATTGGTACATCCGGATCCGAGATCGCTCAGGTCACCGTGCACGGTGTGAGTGATCCCTTCGACGCATACGACGAGTTCTCCGCGCCGCCGCGCGGATCGCGCTATGTGGCCTTCGATGTTTCCGTTGTCAACACTGGCGAACGAGTCCTCTCGACCTCGCCAACGAGCTTCGTGGCGACCGACGATATCGGCTTCAAGATCGAGGCGCCCTATGTCACCTCCACCGACTCCGGGCTCGTCAACTTCGACTATATCGATCTCGCCCCAGGTGAGGAACAGCGTGGCGTGGTCTATTTCCAGGTCCTCGAAGGCATTCCGGTCGTCCAGCTCTTGTACGGCGACGGGTATGAAACAAGCCTCGTCATTGCTGATCTCGCACTCGGCGCCCCGCCGATCACCGCACAGCCGACCACGGTCCCCGTGGCCAGCAGCCCTGATTGCGAAGGACTCGTCCCCTGGGGACAGGACCTCGTCGCCCGGCTCAACGCAGCCGGCGCGTTGACCTCCTCATTCGAGGATGTCGAAGCGGCCGACCTGGATCCCGTCGCCATTCGCGAATCCTCGGCGCAGCTGGAGGTTCTCGCGCAGGAAACCCGCGACAGCAATCCGCCACCAGCCGCCGTCGAGCTGAACACCTTCTTCGCCGAAGAGTTCTATGCGGTGCTTGCCGACGCAACCAGTCAGATCGCCGATTCCCTCGAATCGGGT
>JBFWRO010000508.1:0-2943 GCA_050248865.1 Thermomicrobiales bacterium
TCGACGATCCAGATCGACGCGCCAGGATCACTGCGACGATACCGATGGGCAGACTCGGGACGCCGGAGGATCTCGTCGGCGCCGCGGTCTTGCTCTGCTCGGATGCAGCGAGCTTCATCACCGGCCAGACGCTGTACATCGATGGCGGGCGCACTGCCGATTAGAAACCCGGCTCGCAGCGTGCGGAGTACACTGGCACCGCAGAGCACGACGTCGTTGTCCGCTCTGGTAGGTACGAAAAGAAGGAATAAGACATATGGATCAGTCGTCGGACGAAACCCGGCGAAAGCCCCGGCGCAATCGACGGCGCCGAAAACCAGCATCTGAACTACAGCAGGCTCCGGCAGCCGTCCAGACTCCACCACAGTCCGGAGACAGCGCCCAGGCAGCCCCCAGTCGGCAGAGAAAACGGCAACCGCGCCAGAAGAGCAAACTCCCGGAGCAACCTCACTCGGCCGGTGGAGGACCTCGCGGCAAGCTGCGGATCATTCCGCTCGGCGGTGTGGGAGAAGTTGGCAAGAACGCAACGGTCGTCGAATACGAGAACGATCTCGTCCTCCTCGACGCCGGAGGCAAGTTCCCCGAGGAGGACCAGCATGCCATCGATCTCGTTGTGCCTGACGTCAGTTATGTTCGCGAGCGCATCAACAATCTGCGCGCCATTCTGATTACGCACGGTCATGAAGACCACATCGGCGGCTTGCCGTTCATCCTTCACCAGTTGAAGACAAAGCGCAGGATTCCCGTTTACGGTTCACCGCTGGCCATTGGCTTGATCGACGCGAAATTGCGCGAGCATCGCTGCGAAAAGATGGTCGAGCTCACGGTGGTTCAGGATGGCGAGCGAGTCGAACTGGGGAAGCTCGCGGCCGAATTCGTCCATGTCACGCACTCGATCCCTGATACCAATGCGATCGCGATTCACACGCCGATTGGCACCGTCGTGGACACCGCTGACTTCAAGTTCGATCCGACGCCGGTCATGGGGAAGCCGACCGACGAGCGACGTCTCGAGCGCATCGGCAACGAGGGTGTGCTTGCGCTCCTGTCCGACACGGTGCGAGTCGAGAGCGAGGGCTCTACGCCGTCAGAGCGAGTCGTCTACGAGAAAATTCTCCAGGTTGTCAAGACTGCCAAAGGGCAGATCGTGCTGGCCAGTTTTGCCTCGAATATCAGCCGTTTGAAAATGGCGCTCGACGCTGCTGAGGAAAACGGTCGGGTTGTGGCGGTTTCCGGCCGGAGCATGGAGCAATCATCGAATGTTGCCCGCGAGCTCGAGTATCTGCAACCTCGTCCAGGACTGCTGGTGACCCTCGATGAGGCCCTGAAGATGCCACCCTCGAAACGCATGCTGGTTGTGACGGGAAGCCAGGGGGAACCTGCGGCGGCCCTCTCCCGGATCGCGATGAACGAGCACCCAAAGATTCGCGTCACAGCGGGTGATGTCGTTATCGTGTCCGCTACTCCCGTGCCTGGAAATGAGGAGACGGTCTCACGCACCATCGACAATCTCTTCCGCCGGGGAGCAACGGTGGTTTACAGCGGCATCGATCGCGGCGTTCATGTGTCAGGTCACGCCGCTCGCGATGAGCTGACCAAAATGATCAAACTCGTCAAACCGCGATTCGTGGTGCCGATCCACGGCGAATACCGCCATATGACGCTGTATCGGGACCTGGCGCGCAAGGCGGGAATTCCCGCGGACCGGGTCTTCTTTCCAGAAATTGGCGGCGTTCTGGAGTTCTCCGAGGACCGTGTGACGCAACCGCGCCGGGTGAAATCGGGCACGATTCTGGTCGACCGGCTCGGTGATCGTGCCGCCGGCAGGTTCGTCATCCGCGACCCCGAAAAGCTGGACGAGCAGGGTCTCGTGATCGTCAGCTTCGTGGTTCGGAGCGATACCAGCGAGTTGATCGCCGGACCGACGCTGACGGGCAAGCTGCTGGATCGAGAGATCGACCGGGAAGCGCTGGACGCAGCTGCAGCGGAACTCAAGCGAGCGCTGGAGCGTCAATCGAAATCGACCGCCGAATATGGATACCTCGCGCGTCGAGCGCGAGAGGTCGTGGGACGATCGCTGTACCGCAAGTCCAAGAGTCGGCCCCTGATTCTGCCGGCTCTGACGGTTATCTAGGCAACGCGACCACGCTTTCCGAGCGCGTCTAGCGTTCGCTGAGCGTCAGGTCACGGTCACTGGGTGAACGCAGATCGTCGTCGAACTTTTCCGGGAGTTCGTGCTGGCCTGCGAGCCACTTATGCGCCCAGTCGCCGATGCCGTCCATGATCTGCCCAAGATCTCGGCCTTTTTCGGTGAGGCAGTACTCGATTCGCACCGGAATGTCGGGATAGACCGTTCGCGTAACGATCCCCTCCATTTCCAGCTCTTTCAGTCGCTCCGACAGAAGCCGGTCACTGAGTCCGGGCACCGCTGCGGCGATGTCCGAAAAGCGATTCGTTCCGTCATAAATGACGCGCAGGATGGCGCCCGTCCAACGGCGACCGATAAGCTCGATCGCGCGATGGTAATGGGGGCAAAAGGCTAAGGAGTGCTGTGAAGTCATCATAATGAAACTCTAACACTTTGTAAGCGACTTGACAATCACTAGTAACTTCGTTATAGTTACTCATGAAGCGTAAGTGACTACGTTTCGATCAGCAATAGCGAGAGCACTTCTCGCAAGCACACGAAGTCTCGTCGCAATGGCGAGGAAGAAAAAGGGAGAGAGAATCGTGACAGCCACAGCCACAACAATTAGCGGAGCCACCACCCTGGCAATCGACGCAGCGCACAGCCTGGTCGAATTCGGTGTCAAGCATATGATGATTTCGACGGTCAAGGGGCGGTTTGGCGATGTCAGCGGCCAGCTGACGATCGACGAGAACAACATCGCAAATTCTTCCGTCCAGGTGGAAATTCGCACCGAATCGGTCTCCACTGGAGAC
>JBFWRO010000509.1:0-2941 GCA_050248865.1 Thermomicrobiales bacterium
CTATGTCGGTGACTCGGTCGTTCAGCCACGGCACTATTATCAGAACAACATTGCCAACTCCCTCAATTTGCTCGATGCGATGCTCGATGTGGGTGTACCGCAGATCGTCTTTTCCTCGAGTTGCGCTACCTACGGTCATCCGCAATCGCTGCCGATCCGGGAAGATCACCCCCAGGATCCGCTGAGTCCCTACGGCGACTCGAAGTACTTCATCGAGCGGGCAATGAACGCCTACAGAAAAGCCTATGGGCTGAAATGCGTCGCGCTCCGCTACTTCAACGCCGCCGGCGCGGATCCGGAGGGAGAGCTCGGCGAAGTGCATTCGCCCGAAACCCATTTGATTCCATCGATCATCGAAGCCGCTTTGGGATACCGCACAGAGATCCGCGTTTTCGGCAGCGATTACGACACGCCCGATGGCACATGCACGCGCGATTTTATCCATGTCAGCGATCTGGCGCGGGCGCATGTGCTGGCCCTCGACTACCTGATCAGTGGCAATGAGTGCGCGGCATTCAACCTGGGGACGGGAACCGGACACTCGGTGCGCGAGGTCATCTCGGTGGTCGAAGGGGTGAGCGACGTGATCGTTCCGGTGAAGGAAGAAGCTCGCCGGCCAGGTGATGCTGCCGCACTGGTCGCTGATCCGACGAAAGCGATGCAGGTGCTCGGCTGGCGTCCGGAGTTTCCCAGCCTGGAGCGCATCGTGTCCGATGCATGGACCTGGCACACCGCTCAGCACGACCGGAAGCAGGCTCCTCGCGTCGCCGAGGTCCGGCCGCCGGCGCCGGCCTACGCTCCACTCTGACTCGACATGCGAACGTGCAGCCCGTTGGGCGGCACTCTCCGGAAGTACTAGCGTCATGGTTCAGACGCAGCTGGCTCCTCTCTCCCCTCCCACGGTGTCCGACGAACGTGTGGTCGTCGACGGCAAGTTCCTGTCATGCGGCGGAGCACGGTTCGCCGTTCGCGGCGTAACGTATGGCACGTTCCGGCCGGACGACGCCGGAGAGGAGTACCAGCCGGATGTCACGCGACGTGATTTCGCGGCGATGGCCGCGGCCGGTCTCAACGCTGTGCGCGTCTATACCGTACCGCCGCGGTGGCTGCTGGATATCGCCCAGGACTACGGTCTGCGGGTCATGGTCGGTCTGCCCTGGGAACAACATGTCGCCTTTCTTGGTGATCCCGCCCGGGCGCGATCGATTCTCGATCGCGTGCGCGCCGGGGTGACGTCGTGCGCGGGACATCCGGCACTGCTCTGCTTTGCCGTTGGCAACGAAATCCCATCGCCGATCGTGCGATGGCACGGCGCTCGACGGATCGAAGCGTGGATCGAACGACTGTGCGAGACCGTCAAGTCTGTCGACCCAGCGGCACTGGTCACCTATGTCAACTACCCGTCGACCGAGTACCTGCATCTGCCGTTTCTCGATCTGTTCTGTTTCAATGTCTACCTCGAAGACCGGGAAAAACTCGCCAGGTATCTGGCCCGCCTGCAAAACCTGGCCGGTGACCGGCCTCTCGTGCTGGCGGAAATTGGACTGGACAGTCTGCGGAATGGTGAAGAGGCGCAGGCCAGCACGCTTGACTGGCAAATTCGCACCGCGCTCGCTGGCGGGGCAGCCGGGCTGTTTGTCTTCTCGTGGACCGACGAATGGCACCGGGGCGGCTTCGAGATCGAGGACTGGGATTTCGGACTGACAACGCGGTCACGCCAGGCAAAGCCGGCGCTCACGGCCGTGTCGGATGCATTCGAGCGCGGCCCTTTTTCATCAGTGACGGAATGGCCGCGGATCTCGGTCGTGGTCTGCACCTATAACGGGGGACGAACGCTGGCGGATTGCCTCGATGGGCTGAGCCGGCTCGATTATCCCAGCTACGAGGTGATCGTGGTCGACGACGGCTCGACCGACGGCAGCGCCGCGATCGCCTCGGAGTTCGACGTGCGCGTCATCAGCACCACGAATCAGGGGCTGAGCGCCGCCCGCAATACCGGCATGGAGGCGGCCACTGGCGAGATCGTCGCGTACACCGACGACGACGCCCGTCCTGATCCGCAATGGCTTCGCTTCCTGGCCTGGAGTTTTCTGACGACCGACCACGCCGGAATCGGCGGCCCGAACATCGCGCCGGCCGGGGATGGCCCGATCGCCGCCTGCGTGGCGAATGCTCCGGGAGGTCCGGTGCATGTGCTGCTCACCGACGACGTCGCCGAGCACATTCCTGGCTGCAACATGGCGTTCCGGCGCGAGAAGCTGCTCGCCATCGGGGGTTTCGATCCTCGATTCCGGACAGCCGGGGACGATGTCGATCTCTGCTGGCGGATGCAGGACCGGGGCTGGACGATTGGCTTCAACCCGGCGGCGATGGTCTGGCATCACCGGCGGAACTCCGTGAAGACCTACTGGAAGCAGCAGCAGGGCTACGGCAAAGCGGAAGCGTTGCTGGAGGCGAAGTGGCCGGCTCGCTACAACGCGATGGGGCATATCGCCTGGTCGGGGCGGCTCTACGGGACGGGCTGGACGAAAGCGCTTGGCGACCGGATGGGCAGAATCTACCAGGGAACCTGGGGCACAGCGCCCTTTCAGTCGCTCTACCACCGCAATACGCCCCTCCTGGCCGCATTGCCATTGATGCCTGAATGGTGGTTGCTCGTTGCCGGGTTGGCGGTGCTGACTGTGCTGGGATTCGCCTGGCCGCCACTCTTCCTGGCGGGGGTCGTGCTGGTCATGGCCATTGCCGCGCCGGTCGCGCAGGCGTGGATTTCCGCAGGCGAGGCCCGTTTCCCGGAGGCTCCATCGCGACGCGAGCGGCTGCGGTTGAGGGTCCTGACCGCGGGACTGCATCTGGCGCAGCCGATCGCGCGGTTGCGGGGCCGGTTGACGCATGGATTGACGCCCTGGCGACGGCGAGGTTCGTCCGGCTGGACGTTTCCCGC
>JBFWRO010000510.1:0-2935 GCA_050248865.1 Thermomicrobiales bacterium
CCAGGATTCTTGGGTTTCAGGAGCAGGCATTGGGATTCTCCGGTGTGCCTCATCGCGGGGTGTTCCTCCCCAAGTATCGCTCATGCCGCATTGCCAGCATGGTGCATGCCGTCCAGCGCCTGCATGACGTCGTCCAGGTGCGAATTGCCGCAGACGGAGGCTCCCCATGACGCGAGCAATTCCTGTTCCGCCAAGGCAATTTCGCCACCGACCAGCACGGGAGGGGCAGGATCAGGGGCCAGGCCAGTTTTCAGAACATGAAGAGCATCGCGGACGCCGTGCAAATTGGCTTCGAGCGACACGGAGAGCAACACCACATCCGGCCGGTGAATTCGGGCAGCGTCGAGCAAGAAGCGTGACGCCACATCGGCGCCGAGATAGCGAACCTGATAACCCGCTTCCCGCAGCAATCCGCAGACCATGCGCAAACCAATTTCGTGACGTTCTCCTTCGACGCAGGCCGCCAGGATCAACGGCCGGTGAGGCGCAGGATGGCGGTGGCGACGCGAAAGCACTGCGACGAGATCACGCGTCAGCTCGGAGATCTCTTTCTCCTGGGCGACAGGCACGTCACCCTGCTCCCAGAGCATTCCGAGGGAGACGAGAGCGGGCCGAAGCACGTCGCCAAACATCGACCCGAGCGGAAGACCTGCGTCGTCCGCGGCGAGGATGAGCTGCGACGCTGAATCGGTGTCGCGGGCGAGGGCGCTGTCGAGGAACTCCCTGGAAATCTCAGCAGGACTCGGCAACGCGTCGTATTCCGCCAGTCGCTGGCGAATGGCATCGAGGGACATCCCCTGGGTCTGCCATTCCTTGATTCGGCGAATGCGATCGAGGTCCTCCTGCCGAAAGAGGCGGTGTCCGCCTTTGGTGCGGGTGGACGTCAATAGCCCCTCCCGCTCGAGGAAGCGCAAGCTGGAATGGCTGACATCCGGATGCGACTTCTGTAGCTCTTCGACGACCACTCCGATGGAAAAGAGCGGTTCTTGCTGCAGCTTTTCCGGATTTTCTACCGTCACAATCTCAACCTCCAGTTGAACTATCTATATCACGTCCAGAGGAATCGGACAATCTCCTCTCTTTCTCAGCCTCGACGGCGTCCTCCCCATCATTGGGGCTTGACTTATCTCAATCTGTACTGTAGGTTTATATTGACATCGCCGAAGGGCGCCTCGGCGGGGTCGCAAGTGGAAATCGCGGTACAGAACAGAAAGCGAGTCAAGGATGACGTTACGACGAAGGTTTACGGGTATGGGCACTGCGCTAATTGGCGCGATGCTCTTTGCGCTGGTCACCGGCATCGGTGGCAGCAGCGTTCTGGCCCAGGATGGCACACCCATGGCTGGTAAGACCGACATGGGCAATTGCGTGGAAGCGCTGGGTATCGGCGCTGAAGGTGACTCCTGTATCAATGTGGTGCATGCCTCGCCGGATGCTCCTGCGGTGGATGTCTATCTGGACGGCGCGCAGGCTCTGACCGGTCTCGAATTCGGCGCGATCTCCGGATGGGTTGCGGTTCCGGCCGGCGACCATCAGGTTCAGGTCACGCCAGCAGGTGAAGAGGCTTCGTCTGCGGTTATCGACGCGACAGTCACCCTCGAAGCTGGCGCTGCGTATCACGTCGCGGCCACCGGACTGGTTGCCGAAATCACGCCTCAGATTTTCCAGGTCAATCTGAGCATGCTCGCTGACGACACCGCCCGCGTGCGGGTTATTCACACCTCTCCTGACGCTCCCGCTGTCGACATCGCGGTCAAGGGCGGCGACGTGCTGATCCCGGGACTCGAGTTCCCGAATGCTTCTGACGCGCTCGAAGTGCCCGCGGGCTCGTATGACCTCGAAGTTCGCCCCGCCGGCACAACGGATGTGGCTCTCGACCTGCCGGGTGTCGCGCTCGAGGCCGGAATGGTCTACGACGTCTTCGCCATCGGCCAGTTGAGTGATGGCTCGCTCACCGTACTGGTTGTCCCGTCAACGACGACGGGCGCCATGGCCACCCCGGAGGCCTAATCCGGGAAGGTTCCTGCTGGACGCCGGATCGGGGAAACCCGGTCCGGCTGCCATCGGAGGGGAAACGATGACTGAAGTCACACGCACGTATCGAACTCGAATTGCGGTTCCAGCTCAGGAGCTCGATGCCTGGCATCGTCGATCCGGAGCTTTCCAGCGACTCACCCCCAGCTGGGCCGGGGCCAACGTTCTCGAATCTCAGGGGTCCGTCGCACCTGGCGACTGGAAGCGGCTCAAAGTGAATGCTGTGGGTTCGGCAGGGTTCACCTGGAAGCTCATCCACCGGCAGGGTGACAGTCCGTACGGATTTGTCGATATCCAGGAATCTGGGCCGTTCGCGTCGTGGCGTCACGCTCATCGCTTCCTCCCCGATGGTGAGGCAGCATCCATTCTCGAAGATGAAGTGACGTACGCTCCCCCGCTGGGCAACTTCGGCGCACTTCTCATGGAAGGACGTCTGAACGAAACACTGGATCGACTTTTCACTTTCCGGCATCAGCGAACGGAGGTCGACCTGGAGCGGCATTTCACGGCGCCGATTCCGCGCCCTTCACGTATCGCCATCGCCGGAGCCAGCGGCCTGGTTGGCAGCCGATTGGTTCCATTTCTGCAGGCTGGTGGGCATCAAGCCATGCGTCTGGTGCGACGAGAACCGGTTTCCCCGGATGAAATCTACTGGAATCCGGCAACTGGGGAAATCGATGCCGCGGCACTCGAGGGGATCGATGCGGTCATCAACCTGGCAGGGGTTTCGATCGCCGGCGGTCGCTGGAGCGCCAAACGGAAGGCGGCGATTCGACGCAGCCGGATCGGTGGCACTCGTTTGCTGGCGGAAACGCTCGCCTCGCTCTCCACCAAACCCGCCGTCTTCGTTTCGACATCCGCTGTGGGGTATTATGGCAATGGAGGCGATTCCGTGCTCACT
>JBFWRO010000511.1:0-2927 GCA_050248865.1 Thermomicrobiales bacterium
GTGCTCAGCATCCAGTTCGACAATCCCTGGCTGGCAGCCCTGTGCACGGCCTGGGCGTGCCTGGCGATCCACCTGTCGCTGCCGTCGGGCTGGAACGTGGTGGCCGAAATCAGTGGGCCTCACGTCGGAGCGTTGTGGGGGCTGCTCAACGCCATGGGCGTGGCGGGCGCGTACTTTTCCCCAATCTTTCTGGGCGGCCTTGTGGACTACCTGACCGATCTCGGTTATGTCAGCCGGGAACGTTGGGACCCGGCGTTTTATGTCTATGCCAGTCTGTTGCTGATCGGGGCGATTGCCTGGCTCTTCGTCAATCCAGAAAAGAGCGTCGTTGAATCCAGGAGCGAACCATGCGAATCGCCGTGGCCGAAATAGCCCAGGAAACCGACTCCTTCAGTTCGTTGAGGGCCGATTTGAAAGACTTTGAATCGTACGGTCTGTACTACGGCCGTGAGATTGTGGAGCGGATGCCGGGCGTGGGACCGGTTGGTGGCTTCCTGGAAGTCGCGGGCGAGCAGAAGGGTCCTGTCCATGTCTTGCCGATCATCAGGGCATGGGGAAGCGCGGGCGGAACCATCCACAAAGAGACACTTGAGTTCCTGACCGCGCGTCTCGTCGAGGGCTTGAAGCAGTCACTTCCGCTCGATGGCGTCTTTCTTTCGCTGCACGGTGCCGCCGCGTCGGAGAATGAAGACGACGTCGAAGGGCATTTGTTGCAGGCTACTCGTGCGGTGATCGGAAGCGGCATGCCCCTGGTCGTGGCTCTCGATCATCATGCCAACATCACTCAGAGGATGGTAGATCATGCAAGTGTTCTCATCGGCCACGAGACGCAACCCCATGATCCCCCCGCCACCGGACGCAAGGCGGCCAGGATCCTGTTTCGGATGCTGCGCGGCGAGATCCATCCGACGGTTGCCTGGCGGAAGATTCCCATGATCACGCCGCAGGACCAGTTTCTCACGTCGGAGGGACCGATGAAGGAATGGTTCGATCTGGCCCGGCAGATGGAGCGGCGCAGCGGCGTCCTGGATGTATCGCCCTATCCGATGCAACCGTGGCTCGATGTTGCGGAGGGAGGCTGGTCGGTCGTCGTTCACACCGACAATGACCCCGACCTGGCGCAGACGCTCGCGGACGAGATGGCCGACAGGGCGTGGAGTTTGCGAGAACGTTTCTGGGAATCGGCGCGAGTCGCACCCAATGAGGCGGTTCGCCGCGCGGTGGAAGCGGAACGAGGGCTGGTGATTCTGTCGGACACTGGGGATTCCGTGTATGGCGGCGCACCCGGCGACAGTACCTGTATCTTGCTTGTGCTGCTCGATCAGCGGATCACCTGCCCGGCATTCGTCCCCATGGTCGATCCTGAGGTACTGAACGTGGCGATCTCCGCAGGCGTCGGCGCTCAGATTGCCGTCGATGTGGGAGGCAAGATGGACTGCGTGTTCAGCCGGCCGGTGCGAGTGGCTGGAAAGGTCGCTGCGATCTCGACCGGGTTCAAGGTCGATTTGCACGATCGCGGCATTTGCGACCTCAGGCGGACGGCTCTTTTGCAAGTGGGCTCGATTTACATTGCCTTGCTCGATCACCGGAGTTTCGCCATCAATCACCCGGTGCTCTATACCCACCTTGGACTGGACATGGCTGACGCCAGGATGGTGGTTGTGAAGACCGCCAGCAATTTTCAATTCTTCAGTCGCTGGCGAAACGGCCTGATCCGGGTCGATTCGCCCGGCACGACTCAATCCGACTTGACTGCATTTGAATGGAAGCGGCTTCCACGGCCGATCTACCCGCTCGATTCGATCGCCGATTGGCGCGTGTGACCGGAAGTCCACCAGAGCACTCCGAATGAACCCTGGCTGGTGGACTGAAAATCGCGTTCCAATCGCGAAGATGTTCCTTCTGTCCCCGCCGAAACCGTCTCCATCCAGCACAAGCAAAGGCCGATCAACTTCTGGAGCGCACCAGGGGCAAGGCAGGGCGTCGGTACTTGAACGTCCTGTCAAGGATCGGTCGAGCGTTGTCGAACTGTCGGTTGCCTGTCCTGTTCCGGACCAGTTTCTTTCGCAGGTGAGGAAACCGGATTGCCGGTCCCCTCGGCACGCCTCTACGGTGTTTTACCATGGGACCCTCCAATCTTGTCTCATGCTGCTCGTATTCTGTGCCGCAGACAATTCCGCCTGATCAAATCTCAAGCGTTCCCTCGGTTACCGGCCGTCTTCACGGCGACATGGCGTGTCGGTCTTCCGGGGACCCTCACCACCCACTTCTCTGCCACTACTTCCTTCCGAGAGGAAAGTGAGCAATTTTCGCTCCAGCCGAGCGGAGAATTGAAAGACCGCAGGGCGGCCACATGGTGTAAATCCCGATGGCCAGATTAGCAGTGGCAGGTCAGGTCCGCACATTGTCGGGGCCGTGTCCGCACACTTCAGGTCCGTGATCGCGGCGAAAGTGACTGACCACAAGTCTCGGCTTCTACGGCAGGGCAGGAGCAACAAAGGAGTTATGAGACTGAGAAAGGCGCATGGAACCCATGCGCCGTTTCTGATCTACGTCACTCGCCAGTCAAGGTAAAGGCGGCCCAGAAAAAAGGATGAGCAGCCGCATAGTCTGACCGTCGCTCCTCGATCAGTTGAAGTTTCGCGGCTCGCAGAGCCTCACTCCTGGTCATCTTCTTCTTGCTGAGGTTGTCGAAGAAGAGGGTCATCAATCGCGCTGAAGACTTGTCAGGCACCTGCCACAGTGTACTCACCACTGCCCTGGCTCCAGCGAGTTGGAAGGCCTGACGCAGTCCCGAAACTCCCTCTCCGGTCTGGACTTCGCCCAGGCCAGTCTCGCAGGCGGACAGCACCACCAGCTTGCAACCGCGCAGGTCGGCGTCCAGTACCTCGATCCCGGTAAGAACGCCTTCGTCGGCGCTGGTCGCC